>SXJQ01000241.1 GCA_005779345.1 Actinomycetota bacterium | reverse complement strand
CGTGACGGTCCCTGCGATCGCGCAGCGTCGCCCCGCGATCAGCACCTCGCCGCCCGCCGCGCCGAGCCGCCGCGGGAGGCCGTCGGCGTAGCCGATGGGCACCGTGGCGATGCGGGTCGCCCGCGGTGCGGTCCAGCGCCAGCCGTACGACACGTGCTCGCCGGCCGCGATGTCGCGGATCGCGGACACCTGCGAATGCAGCGAGAGTGCCGCGTGCAACTCGACGGCACCGATCAGCGCGGGCGCCGGCGCGATGCCGTAGAGCGCGATGCCACAACGAACGAGATCGCGGCGCGCCGCGGGATGCGCGATCGCTCCCGCGCTGTTGGCGGCGTGCGTGCAGCTCCATCGGAGACCGGCGGCGTGCAGGGCAGCGATCGCGCGGTCGAACACGGCGAGCTGGCGATCGGTCCCGTCGGAGTCGGGCTCGTCGGCGACCGCGAGGTGGGTCCAGACTCCGGCGAGCGTGATCCCGGGCGTCTGTGCGACCGCCGTCGCCAACGCGACGACGGCATCGGGCGCGCAGCCCATGCGGTGCATCCCGGTGTCGATCTTCACATGGACCGCCACGCGTGCTGTGGATCCGACGACCGCGGCGAGCGCGTCGAGTCCGGCCGGCGTGCACACGGTGGGATCGAGCGACCGGGCGACGACCACACCCATCGCGTGACTGGCAGGTTCCGACAACAACAGGATCGGCGCCTCGATCCCCGCCTCGCGGAGCGCGACCCCTTCGTCGACGAGCGCAACACCGAGTCGCGTGGCGCCGGCAGCGAGGGCCGCCCGTGCGACCGGGATCGCGCCGTGCCCGTACCCGTCGGCCTTGACGACCGCCATCACCTCGGCCCCGTCGGCCACCGCGCACAACGTGCGGACGTTGGCCCGCACCGCGTCGAGGTCGACCCGAGCCCAGGTCGGCCGGCTCATGGCCGCGGCTCAGGTGGTCCGGGCGATGAACCGCACGAGGTCACCGCGCGTCACGATCCCGACGACCTGGCCGTCGTCATCGACGACCGGAACCTGACGGATTCCCGAATCGTGCATCAGCGTCGCGACGTCTTCGAGCGAGTCGTCGGGAGCTGCGGTGACGGGGTCGGCGAGCATGACCTCGCCGGCGGTCGACCCCGCGACCTTGCGCAACTCGTCTTCGAGGTGCTTCATGTCGTTGCCGAACGGGATCGTCGCGCCGAGGATGTTCCAAAAGCGCGGTGCGTGGACGCGCGCCTCGCTGACGATCAGGTCGTCGTCACGCAAGAGACCGACGAGACGACGGTCGCGGTCGACGACGGGAAGCGCGCCGACGTCGAGGGCGGCCATCCGGTCGGCGGCCGCGGCGACCGTCTCGTCGGGACCGATCACCACGACCTCGGCGGTCATCACGTCGCGCACACTGGTGTTCGCCGGCATCAGGATCCTTTGCTGTCGGGCTGGATGCCCCAGGCTACGGGCAACGCGGCGATCACGTCGGAGGCGAGCGTGGCGTCGCCGAACCCGGTGAGATCACCGGCCCGCCCGTGGACGACCGCGCCCGTCCAGGCGGCAGCGAACGGATCGAGGCCCGCGGCCAGCGCGGCACCGATGACGCCGGCGAGCACGTCGCCCGTGCCGGCCGTGGCGAGCGCGGCCGAACCGGGGCCGACCACCACGGCTCGGCCGCCGGGATCGGCGACGACCGTGCCGGGGCCCTTCAGCACGACGATCGCACCGAGCGACGCGGCGAGATCTCGCGCTGCTGCGACCCGGTCGCCGACGGAGTCGACCGAGCGTCGGGCGAGGCGCGCGTACTCACCCTCGTGCGGGGTCAGGATCGCGGGCGGGAGGTGCGCGGCGCGCCGGACCCGCAACGGTGCCGCATCGCCGGCGAGCACATCGAGAGCACCGGCGTCGACAACGATCGTCGTGGCGGTCTCGGCGACGAGGCGCGCCGCGATCGCGTCGCCTCCGACACTGCGGACGAGCCCCGGACCGACGACGACCGCCGCGAAGCGACCGGTCCCGGCGACGGCGATGCGCGCGGCATCGGCGTCGAAATCTCCCTCGACGGTGGCGGGCAACGATCGCGTCACGATCTCGGTGCCCGACGCCGCGGCCGCGGCGGCGCCGGGCAGCGCCGCGACGACCATGCCTGCCCCGCTGCGCGCTGCACCGCGGGCGGCGAGCATCGGCGCGCCCGTCATCCCCGCCGAGCCCCCGATGATCAGCACCGCGTTCGACCACTTGTGCGCGTCGGCAGCGCGTCGCGGGCGTACGACGTCGGCCGCGGTCGCCAGGTGCACCGCCACCGGGCCGAGGTCGATGCCCAGATCGACGACCTCGATCACGCCCGCGTGATGCCGCCCGGGCTCGAACACGAGCCCGGGCTTGAGCGCCTGGAAACACAGTGTCGCGTCGGCCACGATCGCCGGGCCTGCGACCCGCCCGGTCGCGCCGTCGACGCCGCTCGGGATGTCGGCAGCGAGAACGGTCGCGCCGGCGCCGTTCGCCGTGGTCGCGCACCAGGCCGCGTCACCTTCGAGGACACCGCGGAATCCGGTGCCGTACATGGCGTCGATGACGAGATCGGCGCGCTCGATCGCGCGACCGACGGCGAAGCGATCGACACCGGCGCCCACAGCACCGGCCCCGACGGGCACGATGTCGACACCGACACCCCAGCCGCGGAGCAGCGCCGCGGCGACGCGACCGTCGGCCCCGTTGTTGCCGCGGCCGCAGAGCACCACGACCCGGCGGCCGTAGACGCCACCGAGGAGGGCGCGCGCCCGCCATGCCAACCGACGCCCCGCCCGGGCGACGAGGTCGGCCTCCGACGTGCCCGCCTCGATCGCGCCCCGATCAGCAGCGGCCATCTCGGTGGGGGTCAGGATCGGCAGCATCGGCGCCGGCCTCCCGGGGTCACGCCCGCCAGTGCTCGGCGAGCTGGACGACCGGCAGCGTGAGGAGATCGATCACGTCGACCTGTTCGAGCACCGAGTCGCGAAACGTCGGTTCGACCTCGGTGACCTGGTCCTGGATCGCGCTGTACCGGCCGCGGTACCCCTGCAGCACGCGCCGGATCGTGTCGGCGGCGAGGCGGTCGTGGAAGCGCACGTGGAGCAGGGTCAGCCCGATCGCCACGTTGCCCTTCACCTCGGGGACGATGACGCCCGTGCGGCCGTCGGCGCGCCCGCGAAACACCGTGACCTCGCGTTCCCACGCGGCGCGGTGCTTCGTGCCCCGCAACGCCGGATTCGCGTCGGTGCGCGACACGAGGCCCGCGCCGATGCCGCCGCGGTCGACCACGTGGATCGTGGCCGCGGTGTCGACGTCGCCCTCGATCCGGTACCGGGTGAACCCCACGACCGCGTCGACCGCGGCGTCGAGTTCCACCAGCGTGCGCAAGGTGCGGTAGCTGAGGTGATCGCGAGCGCAGCCCGACGCGAGCAGGTCTTGCACGAGGGGGACCCCGAGGAGCGTCTCGTCGCTCCGGCTGATCCCGACGGTGACGGTCTTCGCCTGGTGCTTGATCGCATCGACGGGGCGGGTGAGCTCCTCGATCGCGGCGGTGAGCGCCGCGGTGAGGTCTTCGACGAGCGTGCTCGGTGTGCCCACCTTGCCGAGTTCGACCTCGTAGAGGTCGAGCGGCACGATGCCGAGCGCGTACCGGAAGAGCCCGGCCAGCCGAACTGCCGTTCCGGCATCGAGCGAGCCGTCGTACCCTCCCGCGCGCAGTACCTCGAAGTAGCGACGACCGTGGTCCGCGAGACCGCTCGCGAGCTCGTGCAACAACGCGTCCGACTCGCGACCTGCGGCGACGATCGACTCGATCGCGCCGCGGGCTTCGCGCAGGGGGCGGGCCGTCGCGTCGATCGCGAGCGCGGCTTCGTATCCGAAGAGATGGCCGACCATCGCCGAGAGCACGAAGGCGACGTGGGGGTGCGTCGGCGGCACCGTGATCGTCTCGAGCGCGGCCCCCATGCGCGTCTCCCCGTCGTCGCAGACGACGATCGGCGCAGCCTTGTGGGCGCGGTAGATCGCGACCTCTTTCCCGACGTCGTCGGCATTCGAGCCCGAGAGCCCGGCGGCACACACGAGGATGAGTGGTTCCGCCGACAGGTCGATGTGCTTCTTGTCTTCGGTCAGGTCGCACGCGATCGACTTGTAACAGAGCTCCGACAGCTTGATGCGTACCTCGTGCGCCGCGGTCCGGTTCGCGCCGTTGCCGACGATCGCCCAGTAGCGGCGCTGCGGCGCGTGGCGTTGCGCGGCCTGCGCGATCACCGCACGTCGAGCGAGCACTTCGAGCATCTGGGTCGGGAGTTCGCGCACGGAGCGCAGGACCGTGTCGCGATCGACGGGGTCGATGTCGCCCCGCTGCGCTTCGCGCGCGATCGCGTACGCGACGAGGAATCCGGCAGCGATCTGCGCATAGAACGCCTTGGTCGAGGCGACGCTCATCTCCACGTCACGACCGTCGGAGGTGTAGAGCACGCCATCGCTCTTGTCGACGAGGTCGCTCTGGCGACGGTTGACGATCGCGATCACGGCGGCGCCGCGGGCGCGCACGACGTCGACGGTGCGGTTCGTGTCGGTGGTCGTCCCGGACTGACTGATCGCAACGACGAGCGCGTCGTCCATGGAGTCGTCGAGCCCGAACCCCGACAGTTCCGTCGCGGCGATCGCCTCGACCGCGAGCCGGCCGGCCGGCACGAGTCGCTTGAGCACGACGGCGAGGCTGTGGCCGGCGACCGCGGCAGTGCCCTGACCGATCACATACACCCGCGTGATCGCTCCCGATCGCAACCGCTCACGCACCACGGCGGGAACGACATCCGAGCCGAGGTGCTCTTCGAGGTGTCCGCCCCGTTCGACGATCCGGCCCCGAAGTGTCTTGCGGAATGAAGCCGGGGCCTCCGAGATCTCCTTCAACAGATAGTGCGGCGCCGCGCCGCGGTCGATGTCGCGCGTGGTGATCTCGGGGGTCCGCAGCTCGGACTCGTCGAGCGGGAGGGCAGCTCCCTCGTACCCGATGCGGGTGATGCCCTCGAGCGAGCCCGCGTGCCGAGCGTCGATCGTGACGACCTCGCCCTGCGTCGCAGGATTGCCCGGTTCGCGCGCGGTCTCGCCATCGAGTCGGAAGTAGTGGTCGGCCACCTCGACCACGCCGTAGGGCTCGCTGGCGACGATCGTGAGGTCGTCGGCGATCCCGACGTAGAGCGCTTGCCCGCTGCCGCGCTGGGCGAGCAGCAGGGTGTCGGGCTGGTCCGCGACCACCGCGGCGATCGCGACCGATCCCTCGAACGCGGCGACCGTCGCGCGGAATGCCTCGAGTGGGTCGGTCCCCCGGGCGATCCGCCGCGACACCAACGCCGGGATCACCTTCGCGTCGGTGGTGATCTCGGTCGCGATCCGCAGGCCCTCGATCGCCGAAAGGTCGGCGTAGTTGTCGACATCGCCGTTGAGGGCCGCGATCACGTAGGGGCCCTCGTCGGCCTCGAGCTCCTCGTGGTTCAGGGGATGGCAGTTCGGCTCCGAGATGATGCCGATGCTCGCCCAGCGCGTGTGGGCGAGCACGAGCACCTGTGCCCGATCGGCGCGCACCGCGAGGCGCAGCAGGTCGTCGTCGCGGATCTCGCGCCGCAGGACCGCCGTGTTGTCGCCGAGTTCACCCACCTCGGCCGCTCGCTTGTAGACGAAGCTCAGGTGCGGGCCGGCGACGCGGACCGACCGCGAGCCGAACAGGGGGTCGGCACGACGCTCGGCGAGGAGCCGACGCACGGTCGGGTCGGCGAGATCGAGGCCGTGGTCGCGCACGAGCAAGTGGATTCCCGCGGAGTCGCGCCCACGGACCTCGAGGCGATCGAGCGCCGACAACGTCACCTGGATCGCGTGGAACGCCCCGATCGCGCCACCGCGCTCACCACCGCCGAGATCGTCGACGGCGCGAGCTGTGCGGAGCCGGTCGCGAGCAATCGCCCAGGTCGCGTCCTTCAGCCGGACGAGCGCGGCATTGACCACCTCGAGGTCGGCGACGCCCCCGGACTCGAGCGCCGACTCGATGGCCGCCTCGACCCGGCTCTCGACCGCACCGAGGCGTTCGAGGATCCCCTCGGCGAGGAATTCGATCGCGGCGGCGCCCACGGGATCGTCGAGGAGCGCCGCGACACCGGGAACCCCACGCAGCGATCGATCGACGGCGAACAGCCGGTCGGCGATCCGATCGAACGCAGCGACCCGGCCGGCGTCGGCGATGTCGAGTGTCGGCGCGTCGCCGGTGAGGCCGGCGTCCGCGGCGTGGAGTTCGCGGGCGATCTCGGCGAGGTCGGGGAGCGGGCGGGTGGAGGGTCGGGAGGCGATCGCCACGATGCCGCACATGAGGTCATCCAGTGTAGGGAGCGGGCTCGGAATCGTCCCCGAACGTGTCCGGCGGGTCGTGTCCGGCGGGGTCGTGTCGGCGGGGTCGTGTCAGGCAGAGTTGGGGCCGGCCGCGTTCCGCAGTACCTCGGCGACGCGCTGCGCGGCGGCCGTGGCACGTTCCGCGGTCGGCGCCTCGACCATGACGCGCACCATCGGCTCGGTCCCCGACGGCCTCACCAGGATTCGGCCGCTGCGACCCAGTTCCTGAGCCACTTCCGCGGTGACCCGCTCCACCTCGAGGTTCGCCTCGCCGGCGAGTGGCGCGGCGAGCCGAACGTTGACGAGCACCTGGGGGAGGCGCTCCATGACCGCCGCGAGTTCCGAGAGCGGCCGCGGTCCCGTGTCGGCAGGCGCCGCGACCTCGGCAGCGAGCAGCAGTCCGGTGAGCGTGCCGTCACCGGTCCCCGCTCGATCGCCGAAGATGATGTGGCCCGACTGCTCGCCCCCGAGCGCGAGACCGTCGCGCACCATGGCCGCGACCACCTGCCGGTCGCCCACGGGCGTTTCGACCACGCCGATGCCGTGGCCCTCGAGCGCCCGGCGCAATCCGAGGTTCGACATCACCGTGACCGCGATGCGATCTCCCGGGAGCGCGCCCCGCGCCCGGAGCGCGAGCGCCATGATCGCCATGATCTGGTCGCCGTCGATCAGCGCGCCGCGCTCGTCGACGGCGAGGACCCGATCGGCGTCGCCGTCGAATGCGAGACCGAGGTGCGCGCCGCGCGCGACCACTGCTGCCTGCAGCACCTCGGGATGGGTCGAGCCGCAACCCGCGTTGATGTTGCGGCCGTCCGGGGCGGCGTGCAACACGGTGACCTCGGCGCCCAGCGCGGCGAACACGTCGGGGGCAACCTCGAACGCGGCGCCGTGGGCGCAGTCGAGGACGACCTCGAGACCCTGCAGCGCGCCGGGCGCGAGCTGGCCGAGCAGGTACCGCTCGTAGACGTCGCGGGCGTCGTCGATCGACGCGATCGCACTCGAATCGGCACCGTCGGGCGCGCCGAGCCCGCCGGGTGCGGGCGCGGCAGCAAGCGCGTGCAACTCGACCTCGATCGCCGACTGATGCGCGTCGGAGAGCTTCGAGCCGCCCGGTGCGAAGAACTTGATGCCGTTGTCGGACCAGACGTTGTGGCTCGCCGAGATCATGGCCGCCCACTCGTCGCGCTCGCGCGACAGCACGGCCAGCCCCGGCGTGGGCAACACACCGGCCGACTCGCACCGCGCGCCCTCGAGCGCGAAACCCGTCGCGAGATCGCGAACGAGTCGCGGCCCCGACGCGCGGGTATCGCGCGCGACGAGGAAACGTGGTGCGCCCGTGACCCGAGCCGCCGCGCGACCCAGCGCGACGACGAGCTCGGTGGGCAACCCGGCAGCCGCGTCGCCGCGGATGCCGTCGGTCCCGAACCGCAGCACTACCGCTTGCTGTACTGCGGAGCCGTGCGGGCCTTCTTGAGCCCGTACTTGCGGCGCTCCTTCTCGCGCGAGTCGCGCGTGAGGAGTCCGGCCTTCTTGAGCGACGAACGCGTGTCGGGGTCGAGCGCGACCAAGGCACGCGTGAT
>SXJQ01000240.1 GCA_005779345.1 Actinomycetota bacterium | reverse complement strand
GCCGGTCGGCGCGGCATCGACGACCTCGGCTACACGGTCGTGGGCTGGAATCCGTTCGTTCCGGTCGAGCAGGGCGCCGCGTTGGTCGGCCCGCGCCCCTACGCGCTGACATCGTCGTTCCGCCCGACCTACAACATGGCCGTCAACCTCGTCCGACGCTGTTCGCGCGAACGCGCCCACGAGCTGTTGAACCTGTCGTTCGCGCAGTACCACGCCGACCGCGACGTCGTCGCGCTCGAACGCCAGGTGGTGCGCGTCGCCGATCAGCTCGCGCGGCAACGCGCCACCGCGGCCGACGACGACGGCGCGCTGAGCGACTATCGAGATCGCCTCGCCGACCTCGAGACCGCTCGGAAGCAGGCGAACGAGTATCGGGCGAGTCGGGTCGAAGGTCTGCGCCCGGGCGATGTCGTCGCGGCCCCGCGACTGGGACCGACCGTCGTGATCAAACAGGACCGCGGTCGTGCTCCTGCACGAGTCCTCGTGGTGACCGAGTCGGGCAAGGTCGTGCGGCTCACCGCCGACGACCTTCCCCGCGGGGCGGCTCGTCTCGGCACGATCGAGCTCCCGCGTCCGTTCGCACCCCGCAACCCCGAGTTCGTGCGCGGCGTCGCCGACCTCCTCGCCCGAACCCGATTCCTCGAACCGCCCGCGGCCGGATCGCTCGACCCGGTCGGCGCGGCGCAGCGCGCACTCGACGAGCACCCGCTCGCGAACGACCCAGCGCTCGCGGTCCGGCTGCGCGCCGCGGTGGCCGCCGAACGACTCGAACGCGATCTCACCCGGTTGCGGCGTCGGGTCCGCAATCGGGAGGAGAGTCTCGCTCGTCAGCTCGACCGCGTGCTCGACGTCTTGATCACGTGGGGCTACGTCGATGGCTGGAGCCTCACCGACGCCGGGCAGTTGCTCACGGGCCTCTACACCGAATGCGATCTGCTGATCGCCGAATCGTTGCGTACCGGCGCGTTCGACGACCTCGAGCCGGCCGAGGTGGCGGCCGTCGCGTCGTGCTTCACCTTCGAGCGCCGGGGTCCCGACGGCGACGGGCCGCGGCCGCCGCGCGCATGGCCGAGCCGCACCGTCGCCCAGCGGTACCGGGCGGTCGAACGGATCGGGCGCGAGCTCGTCGTGGCCGAGCACGACCAACGGCTGCCGACCAGTCGTCCGCCCGATCCGGGCTTCGCGGCCGCGGCCGCGGGCTGGGTGCAGGGCCGTGACCTCGCCGACATCCTCGACGACGAGGAGATGACCGGTGGCGACTTCGTCCGCAACATCAAGCAGCTCATCGACCTGCTCGGCCAGATCGCCGAAGTCGCGCCCGACCCCCAGACCGCCGATCGGGCACGCGCGGCGGCGGAGGAGTGTCGCCGGGGCGTCGTCGCTGCGTCGAGCGCGGTCGGCATCTGAGCGGGCATCGGAACCGTGGCCATCCGCAAAGGCGAGCAGTGGGGGAGCCCGGCATCGCGACCGGCCGACATCGTCGTCCGCGGGAACGACGCCGCGCTCGCCCGGGCCGTCGCCGCGCACCCGCGCGCACGCATCGGTTACACGCCTGCGGCGCCGGGCACGACCGACGTCGCCGCGACCCTCGGGTTCGCGGCTGCTGGGTCCGCGACCTCGGGGCCTGGGCCGCCTCGCCCCGGAACGGCCGGCCTCGAGGTCGAGATGGACGCCCTCGACGTCGCCGGCCGCCTCGCGGTCGCGCACATCGTGATCGGTGCCGCGCCGTCGGCCACCCGCCGCGGCACCCGCCGGCGGCAGATTCGGCTGTGGATCGACGGTCGGGCGGTCGACGCCCGGGCGACCGGCGTCGCGGTCTTCAACGCACAGCACCTCGCGGGTGAGCGGCTCGTGCCCCGTGGGCACCCCGGCGACGGCCGCGCGGAGGTCCAGTGGTACGGCGTCGGGCCCGATGCCCGCGCCGAGTTCCGGCGCCGCGCGCCGACGGGCGACCACCTCGACCATCCCGACGTCGGGAGCGCCTCGTTCCGGAGGTTGCGGCTCGAGGTCCCCGGTCGGTGGCCGATCGTGATCGACGGCGAGGCCGGCCCCGACCTCGGCCGTCGGCGCGGGCTCGTCTCCGGCCTCGAGATCGATGTCGTGACCGCCGCCTACCGGTTGGTGCGCTGAGGAGAGCCGAGATGCCCGGTCGGCCGAGATGCCCGGGCCCGGCGAGCGACGCCGGTACGATCGCCGTTCCCATGTACGCGCGCGAGGCCTTCACCGACGACGAGTCCGCCAAGCTCCGCCCCTACTTCACGAACCTCGACGAACCCGTCTTCGCGCTCACGAACCTGCCCGAGGTCGTCAAGGGCGCGCTCTTCGCTCGCTATTCGCGCAGCGACAAGAGCCTGCGACGGCTCTTCCTCGACGAGTTCGTTCCCGATCTCGACCTGACCGGCGATCTCACGGTCGACGCCACCGTCGGACTGCGCCGCGCCGAGGACCTCTACGACCGCGTGTTCCTCGAGTACGGCGACGATTCCGTCGCCCAACTCGGCGGCGTCCACCTCGCGTGCGAGCAGGCGTCGAACCTGCTCACCAAGGTGCTCGAGTGGGGTCGACTGATGGCGTACCTCGAACAGTCGACGCGCTACATCCCCTACGACAGTCGGCTCGAGGGTCGGTATCGGTATCACCGGCCGCCCGCCGTCGTCGGTTCTCGGCTCGGTGCGCGCTACGTCGGCGACCTCGACGGACTCTTCGACGCCTACCGGGCGTTGCTGCCCCGCCTCACCGACTGGGCGCGCGAGCGGTACCCGAACGAACCCGGCGTGTCCGACTTCGTCTACAAGCAGTCGATCAAGGCCAAGGCATGCGACTCGGTGCGCGGCATCCTGCCTGCCGCCACGTTGTCCAACGTCGGGATCTACGGCACCGGGCAGGCCTTCGAGGCCTTGTTGTTGCGCATGCGCGCCCATCCGCTCCCCGAGGCGCAGACCTACGCCGACGACATGCTCCGCGAATTGCGCAAGGTCATCCCGTCGTTCCTGACACGCGTCGACCGCCCCGATCGGGGCGGCGCCTGGGTCGAGTACCTCCGCGCCCCCGGGAGCCAGACCGCCGAGATCATCGAGCAGTTGTTCGGCCGGGAGCCCAGCGCGGGAGCATCGGCGCCCGCAGGACCGCAGGTTCGGCTGCTCGACTTCGACCCCGATGGCGAAGACAAGGTGCTCACCGCGATCGCGTTCGCGCACAGCGGGCGTCCCGAAGCCGAGTTGCGAGCCGAGGTTCGCCGTCTCGGCGCCGACGAACGGGTCGCGATGTTCCGGGCATACGTCGGAGACCGCTCGAATCGACGCCACAAGCCCGGACGTGCCTTCGAGCGCACCGACTACCGGTTCGAGATCCTCGGCGACTACGGCGCGTTCCGCGACCTCCAACGACACCGCATGCTGACCATCGAATGGCAGCCGCTCACACCTCGACACGGTTACGACGTCCCCGAATCGGTCGACGAAGCCGACGCGGCCGGACCCTTTCACGCGGCGATGCAGACCTCGGCCGACCTGTACGACGCGCTGCAGACCGAGTTCCCGGTCGAGGCGGGATACGCGGTCTCGCTCGCGTATCGCATCCGTTACGTCATGCAGATGAACGCGCGTGAAGCGATGCACCTCGTCGAGTTGCGCAGCGCGCGAGCGGGCCATCCGTCGTACCGCACGATCGCGCAGCAGATGCACTCCCAGATCGCGGACGTGGCAGGCCACCGCTCGATCGCGGAGGCGATGCGCCACGTCGACCACGAGACCTACGAACTCGAACGACTCGAAGCCGAACAGGCCGCCGAGCGTCGCCGGCTCGCGGGCACCTGAGCCGCACCGCATGGGTCGCGACGCGACCTCGCGCGGCGGTTCGTCCGAATGCGCGCCGAACGCGGCTCCGCGGCGTGTCGCGACACGCAAGTTTTTTCGCGCGTGCTGACCAGGAGCGACGCGCGCCGCCGCAGGTCAGCGGCGCGCGACGGCGCGCCCTCCGGCTTGACAAGGCGGGCGCGGATTTGGCCGAATACCCCTTGCCCCTGTGTTCCCCGGATCGGCGGAGGGATCGGGACCGATGGAGTCGATTTCGACCACGTCGGGATCGATGATCGTCGGGCGCGGGCAGAGGTGCATGTCGAACGGAACATGACACGGAAGCCTTCGGCGGGGGAGCCGGGCGAGGGGCACGAAGGCGCCGGTCCAGGAGACCCAGTAGAGAACGCTGTCCGTCGCAGGTGACTGCCAACGGGCAACGGCGGCCCCAACGGTCTCCTGGGCCGAGCGACCACGGTCCGTTCGGCTCGATCCGGGTACGCACGGCGATCCAGACGGACAGCCGGCGATCCGCGTTCCGAATGGGTGCGCGACCTATACTCCGGCGCCTTCGACCGGGGCCAAGCCTCCCGGCGTGCCAGTTCCGGATGAGAGACCTCCCATGAGCGACGACGATTTCGACGACGAGCCCGACGAGCTCGACGCCGAGGATCTCGAGGAGTTCGACGCCGACGACGACGATCTCGACGCGGACACCGAGATCGACGACGAGCTCGCGGTCGTCGCCGAGGTCGAGACCGACGACGACGAGGGAACCGACAGCGACGACGACGAGGAACTCGTACCCGTCGTGGTCGAGGACGACGACGATGTCGTCGACCTCGACGAGGAACTGCATCCCGACGATGTCGAAGAGGCACTCGACGTCGTCCTGCGTGAGCGCACGGCGAAGGTCGGCCTCGAAGACGAAGAAGACGACGACGAACCCGACGACCGCGGCGAGGCCGGCACCAAGATCGTCCCTCGGCGCCCCGGGGAGTTCGTGTGCAGCAGCTGCTTCCTCGTGCTCCCGCGTCACATGTTGGCCGACGAGAAGGCGATGCTCTGCCGCGATTGCGCCTGACCGACCCGCGTCGCACGGGCGCTGCCCTCGCGAGCGGTGTCGCTCTGGCCCTCGCCCGGCCGCCGTTCGATCTCGGCGCGATCGCGTTCGTCGCGCTCGTGCCGTTGTTGTGGTCGTGGCGCGGCGCGCGGCCGCGCACCGCGGCGAAGCTCGGCTTCGTGGCCGGAGCCGCCTACAACGGCATCGTGGTGTCGTGGTCGTGGTACTTCGGCGCCGTCGCGATCGTGCCCTTCGTCGCGGTGCTCGCGGCGTACTGGGCGCTCGTCGGCGCGACCATCGCGGCGTTCGATCGGCGGGGGATCCGCCACCCGCTCGTCACCGCGGCGATCTGGGTCGTGGGGGAGGGGCTGCTCGCCCGCTGGCCGTTCGGCGGCTTCTCCTGGGGGGAGGTGGGGTACAGCGCACACGCTCTCGAACCGGTGCGCGCGCTCGGCGCGCTCGGTGGGCTCCCGCTCATCTCCTTCGTCATCGTTGCCGCCAATGCGGCCCTGCTCGACCTGGCGCGAGCCCGCGCGGGGGCGAGTCGATCGGCGGCGTTCCGGGCGACCGCAGTGCTGCTCTCCCTCGGCGTCGTGGTGGGAGCGTGGGCCGTGGTCCTGCCGGAGCCGACCCGCTCGGGCGAACTGCGTTTCGCGCTGCTCCAGGGCAACGACATCAACCGCGACCTGACGCGCGCCGAACTCGACGCCGGCACCCTGCCCGAGAACCACTTCGCCCTCGCCGAGCGGCTCTCCGGACGCTTCGACCTCATCGTGTTCCCCGAGAGCACCTTTCTCGACGCCCCGAACGCCCCACGGCCGGAGTACCTGGGCTTCCGCTGGCCCGAGCGGCTCGCCGCGCTCGCGCGGAAGCACGACAGCTACGTCCTCGCGAACGGCACCGGCGACGCGCCCGACGGTCGCGCGCTCAACCTCGACGTGCTCTGGGACCCTTCGGGCACCGAGGTCGGGACCTACGCCAAGCGTCACCGCGTTCCCTACGGCGAGTGGGTCCCGTTCCGCTCGTTCCTCGAACGCTTCATCGACGAGGTCGACCAGATCCCGCGCGACTTCGCGCCGGGCTCCACCCGGGGCGAATTCGTTCTCGACGGCACCCGGATCGCCACCGTGATCTGCTTCGAGTCGATGTTCGGCGCCGAGGTGCGCCCCCTCGTCGCCAGGGGCGCCGAGGTGATCGTCGTATCGACGAACAACCGCTCGTACCGCCACTCGGCCAATGCCTCCCAGCACCTCGCCGCCGAGCAGATCCGCGCCGTGGAGACCGGACGGCCGGTCCTGCGGGCGTCGATCTCGGGGATCAGCGCCGTCATCGACGCCGACGGGACGGTCGTGGCCCGACAGGGCCTCTTCGACAACGGCATCCTCCAGGGCACGATCGTGACCCGGACCGGCTCGACGCCGTACGTCCGTTTCGGCGAGTGGGTCCTCTGGGGGAGCGGGGCGGCTCTGCTCGCGGCCGGCGGGCTCGTGGCCGCGCGCGCCTTCGCCCGCGACCGCGCCACGTTCGTAGACTCGGCGAATCATGGGTGACGACGCCAGGCAGCGACTCGAACGCCTCGTCGAGGTGACGGTCTTCGCGCCGCTCGGGCTCGCGATGACCCTGCGCGACATGGCCCCGACATTCGTCAACATGTTCGTGTCGCGCGGACGCGCCGAGGTCGATCGGCGCCAGCAGTCGGGTGAGCAGCGGGTCAAGACACTCAAGAGCACCGGCGAGGTCGCACTCGCGTTCGGCGTGCCGATGATCCGCGACAAGGTCGCCGGGGCGCTCGGGCGCAGTGCCGGCGCCGCGAGCACCGAGGCCGCTGAGGCGGCCGCGGTCGCCGACGACACCGGCGAGGTCGCGCCGCGTCCGAAGGGCGCGACCGAACCCCGACCCGAGACGCCGCCGAGCACCCCGTCGCCGAAGCCGGCGATCGCACTCGTCCCCGACGCCAACGGCACCGGCGACCGCACCGGCGACACCGGCGACACCGGACCCGCGGTCGGCGATCTCCCGATCCCCGGCTACGACGAACTCTCGGCGTCGCACGTCGTCGAACGCCTCGTCGGCCTCAGCGAACGCGAGCTCGCCACGGTGCGCGACTACGAAGGCGCGCACCGGAACCGTCGCACGATCCTGTGCAAGATCGACCAGCTCGCGCAGCGTTGAGTGCGGGGGGTCTCGAACCGCGTGGAGTCGGCCCGCCCCGCCACCGAGGCCGATCTCGGTCGCGTCGTCGAGCTCGCCGAGCTCCTCGCCGTCGAGCTGACCCCCACCCGCGGCGGCGCGTTGTGGGCGTTGCGTGAGGCTCCTGCGACGCCGTTCGCCGATCACTACGCGGGCCGGCTCGTCGACCCCGATGCACTCGTTGTCGTCGGGCTCATCGACGATCAGGTGATCGGGTTCGCGGTGGCCGTGGTCGAGCCGCTGCGCGATGGCAGCACACTCGCCCGCATCGACGACCTGTTCGTCGAGCGAGATGCGCGCGCGGTCGGTGTGGGGGAGTGCCTCGGCGAGGCGGTCGTCGCATGGGCTCGCGGACGGGGTTGCCGCGGGATCGACGCGTGTGCTCTGCCGGGTAACCGCGCGGCCAAGAACTTCTTCGAGACCCACGGGTTCGTCGCACGCGCAATCGTGATGCACCGGCCGCTCTGACGCGCGCCGACGGCGCGTATCCTCGCCCGATGACCGCGACCCTGCCGCCCGATTCCGACCTGACCGCCGCGACCGTCGAGTGGGAACTCGAGTCGTTGTTGCCCGCGCCGGGCGACGCGGGATGCGACCAGCTCCTCGACGAAGCCGACCGGCTCGTCGACGAGTTGGCCGCCGCCAAGGGAACGGTCGCGACCATGGACGTCGACGCGCTCGTCGCCCACCTCGAGCGCAGCGCGCGACTCGCCGATCTCGTCGGCCGGGTCGGCTCCTATGCCGGGCTCAAGTTCGCGGTCGACGTCGCCGACCCAGCGAACGGCGCGCGCATGCAACGCGTCGAGGAGCGGTCGACCGCGATCGCGACCAGGCTGCTGTTCTTCGAGCTCGAGTGGGCAGCGCTCGACGACGCGCAGGTCGCGCCGCTCCTCGCCGACCCGCGTCTCGCGTTCGCGGCGCATCACCTCCGGTCGGTGCGTCGATACCGACCGCACCTGCTGTCGGAACCCGAGGAGATCGTGCTCACCGAGAAGTCGGTGACCGGCGCCGGAGCGTGGGTGCGCCTCTTCGAGGAGCTCCAGGCCGGCATCACCGTGGAGCTCGGCGGAGCGACGATCAAGCTCGAGACCGCGTTGTCGCAGTTGCAGTCGCCCGACCGCGACGAGCGCGCCGCGGCTGCGGCCGCCGTCACCGACGGACTCGCACCCGGACTCCGCACGCGCGCGTTCATCTTCACCACGCTGCTCGCCGACAAGTCGGTCGACGACCGGCTGCGGCACTACCCGAACTGGGTCGCGAGCCGGAACCAGGCGAACGAGGCGAGCGACGAGTCGGTCCAGGCACTCGTCGATTCGGTCGTGCGCCGTTACGACATCGCCCAACGCTGGTACGCCCTCAAGGCTCGCCTGTTCGGCCTCGATCGGCTCGCCGACTACGACCGCAACGCGACGGTCGCGGCGTCCGACGCGGAGATCGGCTGGGAGGCCGCGACCGAGCTCGTGTTCGACGCGTACGCGTCGTTCTCGCCCGACCTCGCCGACATCGCGCGCGAGTTCGTCGCCGAGCAATGGATCGATGCGCCGGTCCGGCCGGCCAAGCGCGGTGGCGCGTTCTGCGCGTACACGGTGCCGTCACACCATCCCTACGTGATGCTCAACTGGACCGCGCGTCGGCGCGACGTCCTCACGTTGGCGCACGAACTCGGTCACGGCGTGCATGCCTACCTGTCACGGCCGCAAGGCGTCTTCCACCAGTCGACGCCGCTCACCTTGGCCGAGACCGCTTCGGTCTTCGGCGAGACGGTGACGTTCGGTCGTCTGCTCGAAGCGACGAGCGATCCCGCCGACCGTTTGGCGTTGCTCGCCGAGAGCCTGGAGGGATCGATCGCGACCGTGTTCCGACAGATCGCGATGAACCGCTTCGAGGCCGCCGTCCACACCGAGCGGCGCGAGGTCGGGGAGCTCTCCGTCGAGCGATTCGGCGAGCTCTGGTACGACACGCAACACGCCATGCTGGGCCCGTCGGTCGACATCACCGACGGGTACCGGACCTGGTGGAGCTACATCCCGCACTTCATCGGTTCACCCGGATACGTGTACGCATACGCGTACGGTCAGCTCCTCGCACTGAGCGTCTACGCGCAGTACGAACGTCGCGGCGCCGACTTCGTCCCGGCGTACCTCGAGTTGCTCGGCGCGGGCGGATCGCAGGCGCCCGAGGACCTCGGCCGCATCGTCGGCGTGGATCTCGCCGATCCGGGGTTCTGGGACGCCGGGCTCGACATCGTCGAACGCCAGCTCGAAGCCACCGAGGCGGCGGCCGTCGCCGCCGGCCGCCTCTCGTGACCACCAGCGTCTGCTGACCCCCAGCTCCGTTGAGTCGACAGCCGCGTGGGTGCAGCGGTTGACTCAACGGACGGCAGCGTCCTCTGCCGGACCGCCGATAATCCTCGTTATGTAAACCTGTGATCCTGACTCGACGGGTCGAAGCCGAACCCACCGCCGGAGGCTCTGATGCGCTGGACCCCCACGACCGTGCCGAACCGCGGCGAGACGATCTACCTCGAGGTCACCGAACCCACGACGTCACGAGGAACGGTCGTGCTCGGCCACGGCGCGGGCGGTTCGCACGCCGCCTGGTTCCAGCAGGTCCCGGCGCTCGCCGCGGCCGGTTGGCGCGTCGGCACCGGGGACACCCGCGGCGTCGGTCGGTCGAGCTTCGCGAGCGGCGACTTCACGCTCGACGCGTGCGTCTCGGATCTCGCCGCGGTCCTGACGGCGACCGGTACCGAGCGCGCCCATATCGTCGGTCAGTCGATGGGCGGCTGGTGGGCGGCGGGCCTGGCACTCGCGCATCCCGAGCGCGTGGCGTCGCTCGTGCTCGCGAATACCGTCGCCGGCGTGTGGACCCCGGCACTCGACGAGCACTTTCGCTCCTGGGCCGCGACCGGAGCCGGACCCGCCGCGGCCGACCAACTCGGCTGCCATCCGGCGATC
>SXJQ01000239.1 GCA_005779345.1 Actinomycetota bacterium | reverse complement strand
TCGCCATCGCCGCCGCGATCGCGGTTCCGATCGTTGTGAGTGCTGCGGGCGACACCGACGTCTCGGGCGACTTCGACGCGTCCGAGTTCACGGCCTTTCCGGCGTTGCCGGTCCCGACGGTTGCCACACCGCCCGTCCCGACGGTCGCTCCCGAACCGCTGCCGCCGGTCGCCATCGGCACGGCGGCCGATCTCGGCGACGGGTGGACGCTCACCGTCCACGGCGTCGACCGCGACGCCGATGTCGAGATCGCAGCCGCGAACGAGTTCAACCCGCCGCCGCCCGTCGGATCGCACTTCGTGCTCGTCGACGTCGAGATCGTCAATCGCGGCGACGACGCGCGCCTGCTCGCCGCGTCGCTTCAGCTCGAATTCGTCGACGGTGCCGGGGCCTCGCACACCCCGTTCGAATGCAGCGTGGTTCCCGCCGCGATCCCGTTCGATCCCATCCCGATCGACACGCCGGTGCGCGGCAACCTCTGCTTCCCCGTGCCCGCCGAGGCGATCGCTGCGGGCGTCGTCTCGGTCACCGTCTTCGCCCGCTTCGGCGATCCGCCGCGCACCTGCACCCTCACCTGACCCGATCCGGCAGGAGGTGCGTCGGGTCAGGGTTGCATCAGCGGTTCGGTGCCGATGACGTGGGCCGCCCGCAGCGCATCGAGTTCGGTGTCGCCCACGCCCAACAACTCGCGGAGCACGTCGTCGGTGTCGCGGCCGAGCGTCGGGGCCGGGCCCCGCCAATACCGGTCGGGGCCGCGGTCGAATCGCACCGGCCAGGTCGGGAAGTGGTGCTCTCCCACGTCGGGATGGACGAGCGGCTCGAAGTACCCGCGGGCGACGAGTTGGGGGTCGTCGAGCCCGAGATGCCCCGGGCGCATCGACAGCGCCGGGATCCCCTCCGCCAGCAGTTCGGCCTCCGCCGCCTCCTTCGTGCGTTCGGCGCACCACGCACCCCGCGCCGCGTCGCCGAGCGGATCCGACACCCGGTCGATCGCGACCCATTCGTCGGGGCCGCCCGCGCAGCGGTAGACGCCACCTTCACCGCGGCGACCGAGCACCTCCCCGGTGAGTTGGTGGTGGATCACCTGCTCGGCCGTCATGCCCACCGCGACGTCGACCATCGGCACCTCGACCAAGACGCCCTCGCCGCCGGCGTCGCGGTGCGCGAGACCCGCGAGCACGCCGATTGCCGCGTGCACCCCGACCGCGGGGTCGACGACACCACCCGCGATGATCGGCGGACCGCCCTCGTAGCCGGTGACCCACGCCATCCCGGTGAGTTGCTCCATCGTCTGCGCGAACCCGGGACGGTCGCGCCACGGCCCCGACAGGCCGAACGCGGGCAGCCGCAGCATCACGAGCCGCGGGTTCACCGCGCTCAACGCGTCCCAGTCGAGCCCGAAGTCGTCCATCACCCTCGGCGTGAAGTTCTCGCAGACGACGTCGACCTCGGCCACGAGTCGGCGCGCGAGTTCGACACCCTCGGGTTGGGAGAGGTCGAGCGTGATGCCGCGCTTGTCGAGGTTCACCGCGTGGAACAACGCCGACATCTCGTAGTACCGAGACGCTTGGTGGGGTCGCATCATGGCGGAGAAACGGATGCCGTCGGGTCGTTGCACCGATTCGACCTTGATGACCTCGGCACCGAGCGCCGCGAGCCAGGCCGTGGCGAAAGGCCCTGCCCAGAACGCGGTGAAGTCGAGCACGCGGATTCCGGCGAGCGGCCGAGCGGCGGGATCCGCGCCCGCGCTCGGTGCCGCGCCGCGGCCTCGCGGGCGCGGACGCGCAGCCCACGGGGCATCGGCGTCGTGCTCGCCCGCGTGCGGCGCGGACGTCATCATGCGGTCGGCGACGCCGTGGAATCGCCACGGGGCGCGTGGCCGCACGAAGTCGCCGCCGGGTTGGGGCACGAACACGTCGCGGACCCGTATCTGTTCGAACGTGGGCAGCAGCGCACCGTTGCCGACGATGGCCACGGGGACCCGCGCCGCGTGACACATCCGGTCGACTTCCGCGGCGGTATGGGATTCGGTGAACGCGCGCAGCATCGCGTTCACCTCCTCGGCGCGCACGAACCGCCCGAACATCTGGGCCAGGTCGGTGTCGGCGAGCAGGTCGTCGCGTCCCATCGCACCGAGCAACGCGCGCCACTGCGCGCTCGTGACGGTGGTGATGCCGACGTACTCGCCGTCGGCCGTCGGCTCGTTGCCGGGGATCATCACGAACCGCAACGTCTGGCCGCTCCCACCCGGGAATCGCGCCATCAGCGTCGGGGTCGTGAGCATCGTGAGCTGCATCGCCTCGAGCTTCGAGACGTCGCAGAGTTCGGCGACGCCCGTGACCGACGCCCGCCGCCACGCGGTGAGCGCGCTCAGCGCGCCGAACGCACCGGCGACGTACTCGCCGAGCCGACCACCGATCGTCAACGGCGTCTGGCCGAGGTGCCCATGCCCCGACAGCGCGCCGCTGCGGGCCTGGAGCACCTCCTCGGTGAGCCCCGCCGCGTTCAAGGCGTCGTCGGGACCGCCATGGCCGACCGCGGAGATGTCGACCGTCACGAGCGCACGTGGATCGGCGATCGGGAACGCGAGCGGGAGCGGATCGGTACGCACGACGATGTCGGACGCGGCGAGCCAGGGCGAAGGGTCGCCGGCGATCGACCGCTGCGACGTCGTGAGGTAGGCGAACAGGCCCTCGCGCGGGCCGTCGGCGCGCAGCGGGTGGCCGCCCGGCGGTTCCCACAACACGACGTCGGCACCGAGGTCGGCGAGCAACTTGGCCGCGTACAGGGCCGCGAGGTCACTCCCGACCGAGAGCACCCGCAGGCCGTCGAAGATCACGACTCGTGCCCGCGGGCGAGATGGAACATCGGCACGATCACCTCACGGTCGGGAACCGTCGTGAACCGCAACGGGCGGAACACGACCTCCATCGGTGCGTCGGCGTGCAGCGTCGCGATCCCGCGGTCGAAGGCGAGGTCGTCGTCGAGGTCGAGGTCGACGACGAGCGTGCACAACCGCACCGCTGGATCTTCGTCGAGCGCGACGAGCGCCGTCACGAACGGCACCCGATCGGCGAACGCGGGGAGGAACGCGCGGCGAACGACCGCCCAGGAGAACAATGTGCCGCGCCCGCTGACCGCGACCCACTCGATCGCGGTCTCACCGCAGTCTGGGCAGGCCTCGACCGGATACCAGACGTACGCGCTGCACGCGCGACATCGGGTGACGCGCAACTCTCCGGCTGCCGCACCCGCGAAGAACGGCGCGACGAGCTCGTCGGCGACATCGGGGAGCGGGAAGTCGGGGCGGGTGATCGCCATCGCTCAGCGCGCCTTCGCGAGTACGAGCGTGCTCGCCATGTGGCCGGTGTAGCCGCCGTAGACCGCGACCTCGCAACCTGCGACCTGCGCGTCGGCCGTGCCGCGCAACTGCTTCACGCACTCGACGACGTGCGCGATCCCGAGTACGTACGCGTGTGACAGCAGACCACCATGGGTGTTGTAGGGCAACCGTCCCGAGTCGAAGCGCAGCCCGCCGCTCGCGGCCAACTCACCGGCCGCGCCCTTGGCGCAGAAACCCATGTCTTCGATCTGCATGATCGATGCGATGGTGAAGGGGTCGTAGCAGGTGAGCACGTCGACGTCGTCGGGGTCGACCCCGGCCATCGCCCAAGCACCGGGGGCCGAGAACACCTGCGGTGTACTCGTGAAGGCACGCTGCTGGGACCAGTGGGTTCCCGATCCGGAGTAGCCCTCGCCGACACCGAGCACGACCGCCGGCGGCCGCGCGAGGTCGCGTGACCGCTCGACGCTCGTCATCACGTACGCCGCGCCGCCGTCGGAGATCGGGCAACTGTCGTAGAGGCACAACGGATCCGCGAGCATCGGCGCGCCCAGATACCCGTCGAGCGTGAGCGGCTTGTCGTGGAAGACTGCGCTCGGCGTGCGGTTCGCGTGCTCGCGCAAGGTCACGGCCACAGCGCCGAACTGCTCGCGCGTCGTGCCGAACTCCAACATGTGGCGGCGCATGATCGTCGCGAAGTAGATCGGTTGAGGGAACCACCCGAACGGCACCTCGAGGTTCTGCTTGAGGCTCTGCTGCGCGTGGACCTCGCCCGGCCCGCCGGTCATCTCGGCGCGCTGGGTCGCCCACGCGACCGCGAACACGTTGAGCACGTGGCGCGCCTTGCCGTCGCGGATCGCGTCGGCCGCGAGGGAAGGAACCGTGCCGGCCCACGCCATGCCGCCGCCCCACGGCGTGGTCCACAACTCGTGGTCGGTCCCGAAGTGCGCGTGGAACTCCGCGGCCCCGAAGCCCGGGAACGCTCCCGACCAGGCGAGGCCGTCGATGTCGGCAGGTTCGAGCCCCGCGTCGGCGATCGCGCGCTCGGCCGCTTCGGCACCGATCTCGGTCGCGGTCCGACCCGATGCCTTGGAGTACGCCGTCTCGCCGATCCCCACGATCGCGACCTCGCCGCCGACGTCGCGGAGGTCGACCGCGTGCCCCCAGTCCGGTGCGCTCATCGCCGCGCAACCTAACGCTGGATCTGACGCTCCGTCAGGTCCGGCGATACGGTCGGCGCCATGGCCTACCCCCCCGATATCGGCGTCATCGACCTCATGCTCGGCTTCCCGATCGACGACCGTCGCGCGCACTACGAGTTCATGAAGCCGCTGCTCCACGACAAGGAGTCGGCCGAAGACTTCGAGTTCCCCGCGCAGTACATGTTCAAGCAGCCGCCGCACTTCGAGGAGAAGCCCGACAAGGTCGGCCACCTCGTCGAGCTGATGGACAAGTTCGGGATCGACAAGGGCATGGTCGGCGCCCGCCGGGTCGGCGACCTCGGCTACGAGGCGATCCAGCGCTACCCCGACCGGTTCTTCGGGAGCCTCGAGGTCGACCCGAACGCCGGGATGGACGGTGTGCGCGATCTCGTGCGCGCCTACGAGGAGGTCGGGATCAAGGCCGCCACCGCCTTCCCCGCGGGCATGAACCCGCAGGTGCCGATCAACGACAAGAAGTTCTTCCCGCTCTACGCGAAGTGCATCGAACTCGACATCCCGATCTGCGTGTGCGCCGGCGTCCCCGGACCACGCCTGCCGTTCGCACCGCAGTACGTCGGGCTCATCGACGAGGTCTGCTGGTACTTCCCCGAGCTCAAGTTCGTGACCCGGCACGGCTGCGAGCCGTGGGCCGACCTCGCGGTGAAGCTGATGCTCAAGTGGCCGAACCTCTACTACTCCACGAGCGCGTTCTCGCCCAAGTACTACCCGGCCGACGTCGTCAACTTCGCGAACACGCGTGGTGCCGACAAGGTGATGTACGCGGGGTACTTCCCGATGGGCTTGTCGCTCGAAGCGATCTTCGACGCGCTGCCCAACGTGGCGTTCCGCGACCACGTCTGGCCGAAGTTCCTGCGCGAGAACGCGATCCGGGTGTTCAAGCTCGATGCCTGAGACCGAGTCGACTCCCGCGCCGATGTCGTCGTCGGCCTACTTCGCTGCGTGGTCGGGCGGGGTGGTCGATCTCATGATGGGGATCCCGGCCACGACCGCAGAACGCAAGTCGCAGCACTACGACAAGTTCGCGAGCCAGATCCTCGACAAGGAGGCGCGGGAGCAGTTCACGTTCCCGGCGCAGTACATGTTCAAGGACATCCCGAACTACGACGACATCGACGACCCGATCGAACTCCTCATCACCGAGATGGACCGGTTCAAGGTCAGCCACGGGATGATCAACGTCGGCACGAACCCCAAGGCGCGCCGAGCGATCGAGGAACACCCCGATCGGTTCATCGCCAGTGTCGACGTCGACCCGAACGAGGGCATGGACGCCGTTCGCACCCTCGAGACCGCCGTGCGCGAACTCGGGGCGCGCTCGGCCCAGGTGTTCCCCGCCGGGCTCACGCCGCAGGTACCGATCAACGACAAGAAGCTCTACCCGATCTACGCCAAGTGCGTGGAGCTCGACATCCCGATCTTCGTGAACGCAGGTGTGCCCGGACCGCGTGTCCCCATGCACTGCCAGCACGTCGAGCACATCGACGAGGTGTGCTGGTTCTTCCCAGAGCTCAAGTTCGTGATGCGCCACGGTGCCGAGCCGTGGACCGCGCTGGCATGCAAGCTCATGCTGAAGTGGCCGAACCTCTACTACTCCACGAGCGCGTTCGCCCCGAAGCACTACCCCGCCGACATCGTGCACTTCGCGAACACCCGCGGTGCCGACAAGGTGCTGTACGCGGGCTACTACCCGATGGGGCTCAGCCTCGAGCGCATCTTCGCGGAGCTCCCCGGCGTCGGGTTCCGCGACCACGTGTGGCCCAAGTTCCTGCGCGAGAACGCGTTGCGCCTCTTCGGAATGGATGCGTCGTGACCTGGGAACCATCGGGCAATGCGGCGTTCGACACCGCTCGCCGCGGGGGCGTGATCGACACTGCCGTCGGGTTCCCGAAGAGCAAGGAGGAGATGTACGAGTTCTACTCGTTCATCCGCAAGCAGACGATGGACTCCGAGTCGCGCGAGGGTGACGGCGGCCTGAAGTTCCCCGCCGGCTACATGTTCAAGGACGTCCCCGAGTGGGACGCCGCCGACCTCGACGACCCCGTCACGTGGATGCTCGCCGAGATGGACCGCCACGGTCTCTCCCACTGTGTGATCGGCGCCGGGAGCGACGACGAGCGGCGCGCGATCCGCGAGCACCCTGATCGCTTCTCGGCCTCCGTCGGCTGCGATCCGAACGAGGGAATGGACGCGCTGCGCGCCCTCGAGGCCGCCAAGGAGGAGTTCGGCGATCAGCTCAAGCTGGTACACGCGTTCCCCGCAGGGCTGTACCCGCAGGTCGCGTTGAACGACAAGAAGTTCTACGCGATCTACATGAAGTGCATCGAGCTCGACCTGCCGTTCTGCTCGACCGTCGGTGTCCCCGGTCCGCGCATCCCGATGTATCCACAGCTCGTCGAGCACATCGACGAGATCTGCTGGTTCTTCCCCGAGTTGAAGTTCGTCACGCGACACGGCTGCGAACCGTGGACCGCGCTCGCCGTGAAGCTGATGCTCAAGTGGCCGAACCTCTACTACTCGACGACGGCGTTCGCCCCGAAGCACTACCCCGCCGACATCGTGAAGTACGCGAACACGCGCGGCGCCGACAAGATCCTCTTCTCCGGCTACTTCCCCGCGGGACTCACCTACGACCGCCAGTTCGCGGAGCTGCCCGGCGTCGCGTTCCGCGACCATGTCTGGCCCAAGTTCCTCCGCGAGAACGCACAGCGCGTCTTCAAGCTCCCCTGACCGCGCGGCGAACCATCGAGCGCAGCGCCACCGAGCGCCGACCGTCGGGCGGCGCGTACCCTCGCCGCATGACGAGCGCGACGACACAGGGGCCGCTGGCCGGGATCCGGATCCTCGAATTACCCAACATCGGGCCGCTCCAACACGCCGGGATGATCTTTGCCGACCTCGGCGCCGAAGTGCTGCGACTCGACCGCAAGGCGCACGTCGATGCCGGCACCGGGCTCCAGGGTCCGTACTCGGCGATGTCGATCCTCGACCGCGGCCGGCGCAGCATGGGCATCGACCTCAAGCATCCCGATGCCGCCGACCTCGTCGCGCGCCTCGCCGCGCAGGCCGACGTCGTCGTCGAGGGCTTCCGGCCCGGCGTCGCCGAACGCCTCGGCGTCGGGCCCGACGTGCTCCTCGCGCGCAACCCGCGCCTCGTGTACGGGCGCATGACC
>SXJQ01000238.1 GCA_005779345.1 Actinomycetota bacterium | reverse complement strand
GTCGTAGCTCTCGGCGAGGTCGTCGAGCGCGGTGATGGATGCCGCGACGCGATCGGCGACGCCGTTGCGCTCGGCGTTCGCGTGCGTGTCGACGATCGCGCGGGGCTCGACGTCGGTCGCCGTCGCGTGGCTCGCGCCGAGGCGCGCTGCGGTGATCGCGAGCACCCCGCTGCCACACCCGACGTCGAGGACCCGATCACCGGCACGGACCGAATCGACGAGCGCGGCGAGCGCGAGTTGGGTCGTCGGGTGGTTGCCGACACCGAACGAACGGCCCGGGTCGATCGTCACGACGAGTTCGTCGCCGCTGCTCGCGTACGCCACCCAGGCCGGGCGCACCACGCCCCGTCCGACCCTCACCGGAGTCGCGAACGCGCGCCAGGCGTCGAGCCAATGGTCCGGGGCCACATCGACCGGGTGCCCGGCGGGGGGATCGACCGAGACCTCGACCTGGACGGGCCACTCGGTCTCGATCGCGGCGAGCGCGGCGTCGTGATCGGCCGCCGCGAAGCTCGTGACGAGCAAGGTCCCTTCGGGCGCGTCGCGTTCTTCGATCGCGACCGCGCCCAGGTCCCACAACCGCGACGCCGCGAGGTCGGCGTCGGCGTGCGGCACCGACACCGCCACCACACCGCCGACGCCACCCATGCCACCCATCCCGGCCATGCCGAGCGCCGAGCGGTCGCGGTTCACGTGGTGCGCTCGCGCCCGAGTGCCTCCTGCGCGACCGAAGCGACGTGCACGCCACGCGCGTCGAAAACCTGCACCGTCGCGAGTCCGCGCGAGTTCGCCACACCAGAACCCGCGAGGTCGAACAGCAACCAGTCGTCGGCGCGCAACGGCCGGTGGAACCAGACCGCGTGATCGAGGCTCGCCGCCATCATCCGCTCCCACTCGAACGACAGCGGGTGGGGCGTGAGCGCCGCACCGAGCGCGTCCTCGTCCGACAGATACGCGAATGCGCACGCCTGGAGCACGGGATCGTCGCCGAGCACTTCGGTCGCGCGCAGCCAACCCCGCGCGCGCACCTCCGGCTCCCGCCACCGGCCGACGATGCGGTGATCGAAGAACAGGTCCGAGGGCCAGCGCTCGCACTCGTCGGGCCCGGGCGCGTCAGGCATCACGACCGACTGCACGTCGGGCCCGCCCTCGTCGGCCTGGAAGCTCGCGATGAGGTTCAAGATGGCGCCACCCTCTTGGTACGCGACCACCTGGCGGGTCGTGAACGATCGGCCGTCGCGGACGCGTTCCACCTCGTAGAGCACGGGTTGGCGCTCGTCGCCGGCCCGCACGAAGTACGCGTGCAACGAATGTGGGAGGTGGCCGCTGTCGACCGTGCGCGACGCCGCCATCAACGCCTGCGCGACGACCTGGCCGCCGTAGATGCGACCCCACCCGAGGCGCGGACTCGCACCCAGAAACGCGTCGGGCTTGACGGACTCGAGGTCGAGGAGCGACACGAGATCGGTGACCGGATGGAGCGTGACCATGGCGCTCAGTATGGAGAAGCGGACGGCGGATCTTCGAACCAGTCCCACTGCCACGGCGTGATCGTCTCGCAGGTCGCCGCGAACACGGCGTCGGACCGCGCCGGCAGCGCCGCGCTCACCTCGATGGGACCGGCGCCTGGATCCGCGTCGAGCCAGGCGACCGTGATCGCGAGGTCGTCGCCGTGGCGGCGCCGGTGGTCGAAACGCGGGTCGGGCGCGAACGACCACGCCCCGGCAACGCCCGGGCGTTCACACCACGCCGCGAGGTCGGCGGCGGAGTCGGCTCCCCCGGTCTCGACCGGACCAGGGGCGGGCGCCACCGAGACGTGCACCCCGCGGTGCGGACGGGCCGGGATCGCCTCGGCTCGGATCGCGACGCGCGGCGCTGCCGCCATCGCGTGGACCGACCACGGTCCCGACACGTGCGAGCGCCGCGGCTCGAACCAGCGATCGATGTCGTGGAGGTGTTGGCCGAGCGCCGCGAACTCGTCGAGGGTCTCCTCGACGGGGCCGGCCATGAGGTACAGCGTCACGTAGTGCACCCCGGCGAAAGGTCCGGTCGCCCGTGCCCGGGCCGCGCCGGCCGGCGTCAACACCCACCGTTGTCCGAGCGCGACACCGGGAATCGGGAACTGCTCGGGCATGTGATCGAGCATGTGCCACTCGTTGTAGGCGCGGTGCGCGCCCGGGTCGGTGATCTCGGTGAACGAGAAGAACCCGACCTCCACCTTGCTCACCGGCTCGAGCTCGCTCACCGGCTCGGCACCAGCCTCGCATCCCGACGCACAACTCGACCGTACCGTGCAGCGGACCCGCCGGTCGGCGTACCGTGGAACCATGACCGCCACGATCCACGCCTCGGCCGACGAACCCACCACCGACGAACCCAGCGCCGGCGACCGGTACCTGATCATCAGCGCCGACGGACATGCCGGCGCGAACATCGCCGGCTACCGCTCGTACCTGCCGTCGCGTTGGCACGACGAGTTCGACGCCTGGGCCGCGGCGTACGTCAATCCGTTCGCCGACCTCGCGGCCGCCGACGCCGACCGCAACTGGAACCACGAACGTCGCCTCGCCGAACTCGAAGCCGACGGTGTCGTCGCCGAGGTCCTCTACCCCAATACGGTCCCGCCGTTCTTCCCGTCGGGCAACCTGCTCGCGCCCGCACCCGGCCGCGACGATCAGGACCGCCGCTGGGCCGGGCTCCAGGCACACAACCGCTGGCTCGCCGACTTCTGCGCCCTCGCGCCCACGCGTTTCGGCGGCATCGCGCAGATCCTGCTCCACGACGTCGACGCCGCCGTCGCCGAGATCCGCTGGGCGCACGAACACGACCTGTTCGGCGGGATCATGCTCCCCGGCGTCGCACCCGGCTCGGGGCTCGAGCCGCTCCACTCGGAGGTCTACGACCCGATCTGGTCGGTCTGCGAGGAACTCGGCGTCGTACTGAACCAGCACGGTGGTGCCGGCCTGCCCGCCGACATCGGTATGGACGCGGCGTCGCGGGCGGTGCTGCTCGTGGAGCTGCCGATCTACTCGCACCGCGGGATGTGGCACCTCATGTTCGGTGGCGCGTTCGAGCGTCATCCGGCGCTGAAGTTCGTGCTCACTGAGCAAGGAACGGGTTGGATCCCTGGCGCACTGCGCAGCCTCGACTGGTTCGCGGGACGCATGCGGATCGAAGCCGCGGCGGAGTACCACTTCGGCGGCGAGGCGATGAGCAAGCTGTCGCTGACCCCGAGCGAGTACTTCGAGCGCAACTGTTGGGTCGGCGCGAGCTTCATCCGCCGCGTCGAGTGTGAGCAGCGCGACGACATCGGCGTCCACAAGATCATGTGGGGCACCGACTATCCCCACAGCGAGGGCACGACACCGTTCACGCGCGAGGCATTGCGCGCGAGCTGTCACGACGTGACGCGGTCAGATCTGCAGTTGATGCTCGGAACGACCGCGGCCGAGGTCTACGGGTTCGACCTCGACGCGCTCGCACCGATCGCGCGGCGCGTCGGGCCGACGGTCAGCGAGCTGCAGGTGCCCCTCGACGCGTACCCGGCTGGTTCGACGTGTAACGCTTTCGACTCGACTGCGATCGTCCGGAGCTGGTAGCAGCGGCCCCGCCGTTGCGGCC
>SXJQ01000237.1 GCA_005779345.1 Actinomycetota bacterium | reverse complement strand
GGGCCGCGGCCGCACGGGCGAGCGGTGTCACCGAGTTGATGTACGCACCCATCGGACCCGACATCGAGCGCGAACTGCGAACGTTCCGCGACGCGGCGTACGCGTCGACGGGGTGACACGCGCCGACCGCGGGCACCACCGACATCGTCGGCGGCTCCGCGGGCGCGGATACTTCCGCGGGCTCGGTCCCGGCATCGTCACCGGTGCCGCCGACGACGACCCGTCTGGGATCGGGACGTACGTGCAGGTCGGCGCCCGGTTCGGTACCGGACTCGTGTGGTTCATGCCATTCCTCCTGCCGTTCGCGGCCGGCGTCCAAGAAACCGCAGCGCGGCTCGGTCTCACCACCGGCCGCGGCCTCGCCGCCGTCGTACGCGAACGACGGGGGCGCACCATGTTGTGGACGATGGTCGTGCTCGTCGCCGGCGCCAACACACTCAACATCGCGGCCGACCTCGCCTCGATGGGGGCGGCCCTCCATCTGATCGTTCCCGTCCCTGCCACGGTCACGATCGTCGTCTTGGCCGCCGCGATCATCGGTCTCGACGTCGCGCTGCCCTACCGGCGCTCACAACTGATCCTGCGTTGGCTCGCGCTCTCGTTGCTCGCCTACCCGCTCGTACTCGTCGTCGTGTCGGTGCCCTGGGTCGACACCCTGCGCGACACGTTCCGGCCGCAGTTGCGATGGGACCGAGCCCAGATCGCGGCCCTCATCGCGATCTTCGGTACAACGGTGTCGCCCTACCTCTACTTCTGGCAGGCCGGCGAGGAGATGGAAGAAGACGCCGGCCACGCCGACGTCGACCCGACGCACGTGCGGCGGATGCGGATCGATGTGATCGCAGGAATGACGTCTGCGATCATCGCCGCGTGGGCGATGATCGTCGTCGGAGCGAGCACCCTCCACGTCGGCGGGATCAATACTGTCGGCACCGCCGAAGATGCCGCTGCCGCGCTCGAACCGCTCGCCGGCAATCTTGCCGGGCTGGTCTTCGCCTCAGGGATCGTCGGACTCGGATTGCTCGCCATCCCGGTGCTCGCCGGAAGCACCGGGTACGCAGTCGCGGAGGCGGCGGGCTGGTCCGAAGGTTTGTCGCAACGCTTCCGCTCGGCGCGCGGGTTCTACGGCACGATCGCAGCGTCGGTGATCGTCGGACTCGTCATCAGCCTGAGTGGCATCGACCCGATGCACGGGCTGTTCCTCGCCGCGGTCGGCAACGGCCTCGCTGCGCCGCCCTTGCTCGCGATCATGCTGGTCGTCGCACGCGACGAGTCGTTGCTCGGCCCGTGGCGCTCGCGCGGTGCTTCGACCGCGCTCGTCGGCGGCGCGATCCTCATCAGCACCTCGTTGCCGTTGATCTGGCTCGCCGTCCGCTGACGCTCACCGCCTCGTCGGTGACGACGGGGCGGGCGGGTCGTGGCAGACTCGGCCCCATGGTCGCCACCGAGCCCCGGACCGAGCCGAAGGAACGCTGGACGTTCTCGTGGAAGCACCTCTACGACGAGGTCGTCACGACCGGTCTGTGCACCGGCTGTGCCGGGTGCGTGGTCGTCTGCCCGCACGACGTGTTGTCGTACGACGATCAGAACGGCGTCTACAAGCCGTGGCAGAACGAAGCGGAGTACGGCGGGGCCGCCGATTGCAGCCACGGCGACAAGGCGTGCACCACGTGCACCCGCGCCTGCCCGCGATTTCGGACCTGGGAGACCGAGATCGACCAATTCATGTTCGGCCGCGAGCGCGAAGCCGACGAAGTCTCGGGGATCTACCAAGACATCTGCCTCGCCCGAGCCGCCGATCCCGAGTTGCACGAGCACGGCCAAGACGGCGGACTCGTCTCGGCGATGCTCGTCTACGCGCTCGAACACGACATCATCGACGCCGCGTTGGTGAGCTACCTCGAGGGCGACGGCAGCACGTGGAAGGCGATCCCCGGTGTCGCACGAACGCGCGCCGACGTGATCGCGAGCGCCGGTTCGCGCTACACGTACAGCGCCAACACGATCGCGTACGCGGACCTCGAGAAGGACGAGCAACGCATCGCGCTCGTCGGCATGTCGTGCCAGTCGAGCTCGCCACCGGCGATGAAGCAGCGCAAGGCGGGCAAGGTCGCGCGGCGGATCTCGCTCAACATCGGTCTGCTGTGCAGCAAGACGTTCGACGACGCGATCTTCGAGGAACTCTTCGAGGCGAAGTACGGCCTCCACAAGTCCGAGATGCGCAAGATGAACATCAAGGGCGTGTTCCAGATCTGGATGAAGAACGGCGACTACCACGAGATCCCCCTCAAGGAGTGTCATGCGTGGACGCGCGAAGGATGCAAGATGTGTCCCGACTTCGCCGCCGAGCACGCCGACATCAGCACGGGCGGGATCGGCGCGTTCAACGACTGGACGCTCACGATCGTCCGCACCGACACCGGCCGCGAGTTGCTGCAACGCATGATCGCCGACGGCTGGATCGAGACGCGCCCCGGCGACGACGACCCGGGAGCGATCGCGTTGATGCACAAGCTCGCGGCGAAGTCGCGCAAGCGCTGGCCCGAGTTCGCGGTCGAGGCACCCCGCCGTCTCGGCACGTGACCGCCAGGTCATGGCGGTCGTCGTGACGAAGGTCGTGGCGATGGTCGGCGACCTCATGGACCGGTCACGCATCGCCGCGGTGTTGCCGGAGGCCGTCTTCATCACCGCGGCCGGCGAGGCCGCCGAAGCCGCGGTGGTGCTCGTGGATCTCCCTCGGCACGGCGCGCTGATCCGCGAGATCCGTGCTGCGACGCCGACCGCGCGCATCGTCGCGTTCGGACCCCACGTCGACGACACGGCCTTCGCGGAAGCGCTCGGCGCCGGCGCGACCGAGGCGATCGCGCGTTCGCGGTTCTTCCGCGATGTCCGCTCTGCGGCACTCGGCACCGTTACCGGGCGGTAAGTTACAGGCGTGTAACTCCGGCGCGTTGGGTGGGTCCGACCGGCCATGACGCAACCCAACTCGCTCATCCCCCGGATCGAGGCCGCCGCCGACGGCGACGGCGTGATCACGTTCCTCTGCTCGGCCGCCGGCAACGGCGATGTCGAGCGAGTGTCGTGGGCGGCACTCCACGACGACGCGCGGGTGATGGCCGCGGGCCTCCAGGCGCGCGGTGTCGCGCCCGGGACTCACGTCGCGGTCCTCGGCCCGACGACGCGCGCCCTCGTGACCGCGGTCGAAGCCACGTGGATCTGTGGCGCGGCCGCGGTGATGCTCCCGCTGCCGATGCGCCTCGCGTCGATCGAGGAGTTCGTCCGTCAGACACGCGCGCGGATCCTCGCGTCCGACTCGGTCGTCGTCGTGATCGACGGCCAACTCGCCGACTTCCTCGACCCGATGCCCGGCGACCCGCCGATCGTTCGTCTCGACGAACTCACGCCCGGTGCCGGACGCCCGACCGCAGGCGCCTACGTGCGGCCCGCCGACGACCCCGACGCGCTCGCGATCCTCCAGTACACGAGCGGATCGACGAGTGACCCCAAGGGCGTGATGCTCCCCCATCGTGCGGTCGCCGCGAACCTCGACGCCATCGTGCGCGCCGGTCAGATCGAACCCGGCATCGACGTCGGCGTGAGCTGGCTACCGCTGTACCACGACATGGGACTCATCGGACTGCTCGCCACACCGATGACGACCGGACTCGACCTCGCGCTCAGCTCGCCACAAGACTTCCTCGCCGCGCCCGGGCGCTGGATGGAGTGGATGAGCGCGTTCGGCGGGACGGTCACGGCGGGACCGAACTTCTCCTACGTGCTCGCGGCCCGGTCGCTGCAACGGCTCTCCGGGCTCAACCTCGCGCCCTGGCGCATCGCGCTCAACGGCGCGGAGCCCGTCGATCCGATCGCGGTCGAACGATTCGCCGCCGCGGGCCGCGCCCACTTCCTCGACCCGGGTGCGGTGTTCCCCGCGTTCGGCATGGCGGAGGCAACGCTCGCGGTCACCTTCCCCGATCCGGGCAAGGGCATGCACACCGACACGGTCGACGCCCGCACGCTCGAAGCCGACCGCTACGCGGCGCCCGCCCGCGACGATGCTCCCGGCGCACGACGGCTCGCGCGGCTCGGGAGCCCGATGCACAACCTCGAGATCAGGATCGTCGACGAACGCACCGGCGCGCGACTCGATGAGCGCGCCGTCGGTGAGCTCGAGATCCGCGGCGACTCGGTGACACCCGGCTACTACCGCAGCGAACGCGCCACCGCAGAGGTCTTCCACGACGGGTGGCTCCGCACCGGCGACCTCGCCTACCTGGTCGACGGCGAACTCGTCGTGTGCGGACGCCTGAAGGACGTCATCATCCTCGGCGGCCGCAACGTGTACCCCCAAGATGTCGAACGCGCCGTGTCGGATCTCGACGGCGTCCGCGCCGGCAACGTGATCGCGTTCGGAACCGCGACGAAGCGCGGACGCGAGTCGCTCGTCGTGGTCGCGGAGACGAAGGAAGCCGAACTCGCCCGCGTTCGCGACGCGATCAAGACGACCGTGTACGGCAACGTCGGGCTCCCGCCGGCCGAGGTCGTGCTCGTCCGGCCCGGCTCGCTCCCCAAGACGAGCTCGGGCAAGCTCCAGCGCTCACTGTGCAAGCAGCGGTGGGTCGAGGGCATCCTCGAGACGGTCTAGATCCGCGCCGGCCGCAGAGCCCGACGCGCCCGTGTAACCCGGCGCACGACTCGGGGTCACAAGGCCGGTTCACCTCCGTACGACCCCAGCACGACGGCCCCCTGCGCACCAACGACGCTGCCAGGGGGCCGCTTCGCGCCACCGCCTCGTGCGAGACGCCCGACTCGCGTCGGGCGCTGTCACACGAGCGGCCAGGGGTAGTGCCGGTGGTCGTCGCCGGGCAGCGGATACCGGCGGGCCTCCAGCAGGTGCTCGGCCCGGCCGCGGACCGCAGCGATCTCGATCGGCGACAGCAACGTCTCGATGATCGGATCGCCCGCCGTCAGGGTGTCGACCAGACGTTCGAGGTCGGCGAGCAGCGGCTCGGCGATCTCGTCGCCGCCGAACTCCCAGATCACCGTGCGCAGCTTCCACTGCGGATGGAAGCAGACGCCGTGATCGATCCCGATGATCTCCCCGGTGGCGGCGCGCAGGAGATGGCCCCCCTTGCGATCGGTGTTGTTGACGACGATGTCGAAGACGGCGAAGCGACGGAACTCGTCGGCGTGCGCCTCGAGCATCGTGAAGTAGTGGTCCTCGGGGTCGTGATCGACGAAGCGCTGCAACGAACCGAGCCCGTGCGGCAGATCGTCGCGCAACACCGTGCGGGGCACCAGATCCCAGCCGAGCCGCTCGGAGATCTCGGCGGCCGCGACCTCGCGGAGACACAGCGTCCCCTCGGGGAAGTCCCACAACGGACGCTCACCGCGCTGCGGCTTGTAGATCGCGAGCACCTGACCATCGCCGTCGCCGACGCGCGCGATGAACGTCGCGTTCGACGACCACGGCATCCGGCCGAGCAGTTCGACGGCGCCCGCGGCAAGCACCCCGTCGATCGCGGTGTCGTCGATCGGCGCGACTTCGGGGAGCCCCGCCTGGTCCGAGAGCAGCGCCACCGTCAGTTCCAGCGAGGGCACCAATGCCCGTCGGGGTCGATCGGCATCTCACAGAGCGGGCACGGAGGGCGGCCCGCGTCGACGACCTCGAGCGCGTGGGTCGCCATCGCGCGTACCTGGGCCCGCGAGGCGAAGATGCGCGCGACCCGCGGCTCGGGGAGCCCGGGATCGCCGGCAGGGTTCGCGTCGCCGGGTCCGTCGGGGGCCGGCACCACGTCGTCGGGCCACTCGCGCAACTCGATCACGACGAGCGATCGCCGCGGGTCGTACCCGATCCCGAGCATCCGCGCGCGAAAGAGCGGCACCGCCTCGCGCACGCTGCCGTCGAGTCCCCACGCCTCGCCCATCGGGTCGGGTTGATCGTCAGCGAGGCGCGCGAGGAACTGCAGTGCCTCGTTCGCGAGGAGGCGAACCTGTTCCTTCTCGACGAGGACCGACAACACATCGCCGCCCCGCACCGCCTGCACGAGGAACGTTCGCCCACCCGGAGGCCCGAACGCTCCCGCACCGACGGAGTCGGCCGGGTCGAACTCGATCAACTCGGTCATGCGTCGTCTGCCGGCGCGGGTGGTGTCGGGGGCAACAACTCGTCGAGCGAGCCGGTGTCGTTGCTCTTCAACAGCATCGCTCCGAACGGATGGAACTCGAACGCGGTGACCGACGCGGGAGACACGTGGATGCGCTGGAACAGGTCGAGGTGAACGCCCGTGTAGTGCGCGATCGCCGACTTGATCGGGTCGGCGTGACTCACGACGACAACGGTCTCGTGCGGATGGGCCGCGACGACACCGTCGAGCGCGGCGACCGTGCGCGCCTGCATCTCCTGGATCGATTCGCCGCCGGGAAAGCGCGCCCGCGACGGATTTCGCTGCACGACCTTCCACTCCGGCGACTTGGCGAGATCGTGGATCTGTCCACCCGTCCAGTCGCCGTACTCGGCTTCGATCACACCCTCGAGCGTCTGCACCGCGAGTTGCGGGTGATGGGCAGCGATCGCGGCGGCCGTCTGCTGCGTGCGGGTGATCGGGCTCGCGTAGATCGCGGCGATCGCGAGCGGCGACAGCCGCGCGGCCGTCGCCGCCGCCTGCCCGCGTCCCGCTTCGGAGAGTTCGATGCCGGGCAGGCGCCCCGACAGGATCGGACCGGTGTGGGCCGTCACGGCGTGGCGTACGAGCAGCAGCCGCGTCGGGAGCGCGGGCGTGCGAGTCGGATCGGTCTCGGGCGGATCGGTCTCGGGCGGTACCGCCGCGTCGTTCACCCGAGCGATGCTATCGACGGTCACCCACACGCTCCCGTCGCGACACGCAGCCGACGGCGACGTCCTAGATTGCGCGGCGATGACACAGGTGAACCTCACGCCCGGGCTTCCCGAGACGGTGCTCCCGCCCGAGAGCGCCGACGCGCTCGCCGCGCTCGACCACGCGCTGGCCGCGCCACCCGAGCAACGACGCGACGCGGTCGCCGACGTGGTCGCCCGTTGGCCGCGGTTCCTCGACGCGTGGGCCCAACTCGGCGCGCTCGCACGCGACGACGTCGAGGCGTACGCCTACTTCCGGGTCGGCTACCACCGCGGCCTCGACCGCCTGCGCCAGGCCGGCTGGCGGGGGGCGGGGTACGTGCGGTGGACACACGAGACGAACCGGGGCTTCTTACGGGCGCTCGACGGCCTGCGCACCGCGGCGGGGGCGATCGGTGAGGTCGACGAGGAGACCCGCTGCGCCGAGTTCTGCTTCCAACTCGACCCCGAATGGGCGCGGCGCACACCCACGTGAGCGGCCGACCCGAGCGGCCGACCTGAGCTGCCGACCCGGGGCCTGAGCCGTCGGGCTCCCTAGAATCGCCGCTTCCATGGTTGGAGGACCCGCATGAAACGAGCACTCATCACCGGGATCACCGGCCAGGACGGTCGGTACCTCTCGGAGTTCCTCGCGAGCAAGGGCTATCAGGTCTTCGGGCTGATCCGGGGCCAGAACAACCCCAAGACCAAGCTCGTGAGCGACGAGAACCCGCGCCTCGAACTCATCGAAGGCGACCTGCGCGATCTCGGATCGTTGATCGCCGCGCTCGAGCAGGTGCAACCCGACGAGGTCTACAACCTCGCGGCGATCAGCTTCGTGCAGCTCTCGTTTCGTCAGCCCGAGCTCACCGCCGAGACGACCGGGCTCGGCGTGTTGCGCATGCTCGACGCGATCCGCGTCGTCGGCGGCGTCGAGAACAATCCGATCCGCTTCTACCAGGCCAGCTCCTCGGAGATGTTCGGCAAGGTCCGCGAGGTCCCCCAGACCGAGGCCACCCCGTTCCACCCGCGCTCGCC
>SXJQ01000236.1 GCA_005779345.1 Actinomycetota bacterium | reverse complement strand
GAGATCCATCGAGTCCATGACCCGATCGGCGATGTCCTGGTTCGCGCGAAAGGCGCCCGATTGCCACAGCATCGCGTCGACGAGCGTCGTCTTGCCGTGGTCGACATGGGCAACGATCGCGACGTTTCGGATGTCATCACGAGTCGCCATAGAGGCATTGACGCTACCCATCCGGTGCGGTAGGGCTCGGATCGGTCCGTACACTGACACCATGGGCTTCTGGCCGACGACAGAGCATTGGTCGGTGTCGATTCCGCTCGACACCCACCACCCTCGCCTCGAGGTCCTCGCCGCTCGCGGCGTCGTCGCGTTGAGCGACGCGCCGTTCGCGGTTCCCGAGCACGAGTATCTCGACCTTCACTACATGGATTGGAAGAGCGGCGGCGACACGAACTTCGCCCCGATCGCCACCACCGACGGCGAACTCGACTGTCGAGGCTTCTGGAGCGCGGAGAACGAACACCCCGACAAGGACGCGGTCTTCACCGTCAACGCGAGCAGGTGCCCGACCCTCCGCGACTACGTCTCGGAAGTCGGAGCGAACTTCGGGCGCGTCCGCATCATCAAGCTCGAACCCCAAGACCGCGAGACCGCGCTGCACAGCCTGCATCGCGACGACAACAACCGATTCAACCCACCGGACTCGGGTTGGGTCGTACGGTCGTGGGTCGAACTCACCGACAATCCCGACAGCTACATGCTGCTCATGGACAGCGGTCCCGACGGCCTCCCCGACCCGGCGACCGAGCAACGGATGCCGTTGCATCGTGGAGCGCGCTTCGTGGTCGATACGCAACGGTTGTGGCACGTGGTCGTCCACCACGGCGACGCACCGCGCTACGCGTTGATCACCTCGTTCGAGAGCGGCCCTGCGCTCGACGCCTTCATCACCGCGAACCAGGTGCGTCGATTTGCGGGGTGAATCCGATTCGGGTCGAATGGCTCGATGCGCTTCGGATTGTTCATGGCCCCGTTTCACCCCGTCGGTCAGAACCCGACGCTCGCGCTCGAGCGCGATCTCGACCTCATCGTCCACCTCGATCGACTCGGGTTCGACGAGGTGTGGGTCGGCGAACACCACTCTGCCGGTTACGAGATCATCGCGTCGCCCGAGGTGTTCATCGGTGTCGCGGCCGAGCGCACGCGCCACATCAGGCTCGGCACCGGCGTCAGTTCGCTGCCCTACCACCACCCGCTGTTGCTCGCCGACCGGATGGTGCTCCTCGACCACCTGACGCGGGGTCGGGTGACGCTGGGCTGCGGACCGGGCCAGCTCACCTCCGACGCGCACATGCTCGGGATCCCCGCCGACCTCCAACGGCCACGCATGCACGAGGCGCTCGACGCGATCATGCACCTCCTGCGCGACGACGAACCGTTCACGATGGAGACCGATTGGTTCACCATCCGCGACGCGCGTCTCCAGCTCAAGAGCTTCACGAAGCCGCACCTCCCCGTCGCGGTCGCGGCGTCGATCTCGCCGACCGGGGCGCTCGCCGCGGGCCGGTACGGCGCCGGGTTGCTGTCGATCGCCGCGACGAGCAAGCAGGGCTTCGACGCGCTGGGCACGCATTGGAAGACATGGAACGAATCGGCGGCACAACACGGCAACACCGCCGACCGCGGGCAATGGCGGCTCGTCGGACCGATGCACCTCGCCGAGACGAAGGAGGAGGCCCGCCGCCAGGCGAGCTACGGCATCGCCGAGTTCTCGCGCTACTTCACCCACGTCCTCCCCGCGGGTCCGACACGCGGCGACACGCCCGAGGAGATCCTCGCCAACATCGACGACGACGGATTCGCAGTCGTGGGCACCCCTGACGACGCGATCGCCAAGATCCAGTCGCTCGTCGACGAGTCGGGAGGCTTCGGAACGTTCCTGCTCTTCGGGCACGACTGGGCCCGGCCCGAGGACACCAAGCGCAGCTTCGAGTTGTTCGCCCAGTACGTGATGCCGCACTTCCAGGGTCAGCTCGACGCGCCGCGTGCGTCGTGCGACTGGTTGATGGGCAGCGGTGGCGAATTCGTCGGACAGGCCGCGAACGCGATCTTCAAGGCGATCGCAGACCACGCGGCCGAGACCGGCGAAGCACCCGTCCTGCCGGCGACCTGAGCGATCGGCGCCCCGGACGGTCCGCAGCGTCGCTCAGACGCGCGGCACGATCGCGTCGGTGGCGCGCTGGTGCCATCCCGGATAGTCGGCCTTGCCGTTCGGCGCGCGCAACGTCGAAGCGACGACGAGGACGTGGCGCGGTGCCTTGTAGTGCGCGAGGCGCTCCTTGACGTGTTCGCGCAACGACTCGGCACTCAGCACGTCTGGGTGCGCGTCGGGCACCGGCTCCACGATCGCCGTGATCGCCTCACCGAACCGCGCGTCGGCGACGCCGACGACGATGGCATCGCGCACCGCCGGATGCGTCTTCAACGCTTCTTCGACCTCTTCGGGGAACACCTTCTCGCCCCCCGTGTTGATGCACACCGATCCGCGCCCGAGGAGTCGCAGGCTGCCGTCGGCCTCGACGGCGGCGTGATCACCCGGAATCGAATACCGCTCGCCGTCGATCACCCGGAAGGTACGCGCGGTCTTGGCGTCGTCCTTGTAGTAACCGAGCGGTTGCGGTCCGCCGACCGCGACGAGGCCGACCTCGCCGCTGCCCGGCACCACGTCGCGGCCGTCGTCGGCGATCACGCGCGCCCGGTCGCCGAGCGTGAAGTGTGCAGTGCTCACGACCTCGCCGCGCCGCGACTGCGAACCGCCCATGCCGAATGCCTCCGACGAGGCGAATCCGTCGGAGAGCGTGGCGCGAGGGAGGAACTCGAGGAGACCCTCCTTCACCGGGTGGCTCCACATCACGCCCGCCGACGCGACCAGCCGCACGTGGCCGAGGTCCCAGCGGTCGGGCTCGGCGCGCAGGGCGGTGAGGAGCGGTTGGGCGAAGGCGTCGCCGACGATCGAAATTCCGTAACAGCGCTCCCGTTCGAGCGTGTCGAGGCATTCGACGGCATCGAAGGAACGCCCCGCCAACAAGACGTTGGTGCCGCCGATCCGCAGGGCCGCGAGCCCCATCGTGAGCCCGGTGCCGTGCATCAACGGACTCGCCGGGAGGAGCGCGGGCGTCGCCGTTCCCGCGCGGCCGCGAACGTGGTCGAGGTCCTGGTCCTCGGGGTCGATGGGTGTTCCCGCATTGGCTTGCGCGTAGAGATCGCACTGCCGCCACATCACACCCTTGGGCATGCCCGTCGTGCCGCCCGTGTAGATGAACACGAGATCGTCGGGAGTGCGGGCCCAGGGCGCGGCGACGCGGACCTCGGCGCCGGCAGCGGCTCGTTCGTAGGGGACCGCCCACGTCGGGCACGGGTGCGTGTCGTCGTCGACGTGGATCCAGGCGCGCACGAGCGGCACGCGCCCGCGGACGCGTTCGACGATCGGCATGTACTCCCCGTGGAACACCACCGCGATCGCGTCGGCATTCGCCCAGAGGTACGCGAGTTCGTCGGCGCCATAGCGGTAGTTCGTATTGACCGGGACACAGCCGACCTTCAACGCTCCGAAGAACGACTCGAGGTACTCGGGAACGTTGCGCAGGTAGATCGCGACCTTGTCGTCTCGCTGTGCGCCAGCGTCGAGCAGAGTCGACGCCAGACCGTCGGCACGGCGGTCGAACTCCGCCCAGGTGGAGCGCCGAGTGCCGTGCACCTGGGCGACGGCATCGGGGATCGTGTCGGCGATCGCCTCCCAGACGTCGGCGTAGTTCCAGCCGCTCATCCGGCGCACCGTAACGCGCTGCGCTAGCAATGGCGATCGTGCGAGTGACCACCGACGACGGAGTCGAGATCGCGGTCCACGAGTGGGCCGACGATCGACGGGCGGCGACGACCCCCCTGCTGCTCGCGCATCCGACCGGATTCCACGGCCGGATCTGGGAGCCGACGGCGCAGCGGCTCGTCGCCGCCGGGTACCGCGTCGTGAGCCTCGACTTCCGCGGCCACGGCGACAGCGACCCCGACCCGGCGGGCGAGTACCACTGGAGCGGCTTCGCGCTCGACGCGCGCGCCGTCGCCGCGTGGATCGACGACGAACGACTCGTCGCCGCCGGCCACAGCAAGGGTGGAGCCGCGCTCCTGCTCGGTGCCGCCGACGCGCCCGGCACCTACGCCGGTATCTGGGCCTACGAGCCGATCGTCTTCCCCGCCGACGAGGTGATGCCACCGAACCCCGACTTCGCGCTGGCCGTCGGCGCGCGGCGACGTCGCAACGAGTGGAGCGATGCCGACGAGGCCTTCGCCGCGTACACGCGCAAGCCACCCCTCGACGTCATGGACGTCCGCTGCGTCCGGGCCTACGTCGACCACGGCCTGCGCGACCGCGGCGATGGTGTCCACGAACTGAAGTGTGCACCGCACGTCGAGGCCGCGGTGTACACGATGGGCCCCAACAACGGGATCTTCCCTCGCCTGAGCGAGGTCACGATCCCCGTGCGTCTGTTGTGTGGTGGCACGTCACGCGACATGTCGCCGGCACTCATCGACCGATTGGCACAGCGTCTCCCCGACGCGACGATCGACGTATGGGACGGTCACGGACACTTCGGGCCGCAGGCCGACCCCGAGCGCGCTGCGTCGTCGATCATCGAGTTCGCGCGCGACCTCCGCTGATTCACCGCGCGAGGGTCTCAGGGCCTCAGGCCGCTTTGAGGTCGTCGATCACCTTCGCCCACCGGTCGGGGTCGGCCTGATAGGGCGCGTAGAAGCTGATCCGATCGACGATCCCCGCGTACCGGCGCTTCAGCTCCGCGGCGATCGCTTCGGGTTCGCCGACCACCGCGAACGCGTCGAGGATGTCGTCGGTGATCAACTCGCCCATCTCGGCCCACTGGCCCTGCTTCGATCGCGCATTCAGCTCCGGCTGGAGATCGCCCCACCCGTGCAGGTCCAAGACGCCGCGGTACGCCGGCGTCGAGCCGTAGAACGCGATCTGGCGGCGGGTTCCGATCTTGGCGGCCGCGAGTTCTTCCTCGGTGGTTCCCGTCACGACGAACAGCGGACCCGACACCTGGAACGACGTGCGGTCGCGCCCTGCGGCCGCGAGTCCGCGCTCGATCGCCGGCATCGTCACCTCACGCACGTACCGTTCGGTGGTGAAGCCGTGAATGAGGATTCCGTCGCACACTTCGCCAGCGACCTCGGTCATCTTCTCGCCGACCGCCGCGAGGAACACCTTCGGCGCGCCGAACTCGTTGGGGCCGGGATCGAAGAACGGGGTCATCAGCGTGTGCGAGTAGAAGTCGCCGCGGAAGTCGAGCTTGACGCCGTCCTGCCAGCTCCCCCAGATGGCCCGCATCGCGGAGACGAACTCGCGCATGCGCGCCGCCGGGTGCGACCACGGCATCGAGAACCGCTTCGTGATGTGCGGTTGGATCTGGCTGCCGAGCCCGAGCATCATCCGCCCACCCGAGTACAGGTTGAGGTCCCATGCCGTGTTGGCCGTCGTCATCGGGTTGCGGGCGAACGCGACCGCGATCCCGGTCCCGATCTGCGCGCGTGTCGTGTGTTCCGCCGCCACCGCGAGCGGGAGGAACGGGTCGTGGCTCGTCTCGGCGGTGATGATGCCGTCGTACCCGAGGTCTTCGAGCTCGCGGGCACGCCGCCCGAGCTCTGCGAGCGAACTGCCACCGAGTCCGGTGTCGATCAGCATTCGGGTCCTCCTCGGGTGCGGGCGAGAATCGGCGATCCTACGGACGTGTCCTCCCCCCTGTCGCACCCCACCGGTATGGTCAGCGCATGGAATCGAAGGAGTGGCAGGCCCCCGGCTCCCTGTCGCCGAGTTCGCTGGGCGCGTTCACCGCGTGTCCGCTCGCCTTCCGGTTCTCCTACGTGCAGCGGCTTCCCGAACCGCCGTCGGCCCCCGCCAGCAAGGGCACGCTCGTCCATCGCGCGCTCGAGCGTCTCCACGACCGGCCACCGAGCGAGCGGACCCTCGAGATCGCGCTCGCCGACCTGGGCCTCGCCGCGAGCGAACTCGCCGCGCACCCCGAGTTCGCCGGCCTCGGTCTCACCGACGAGGAGTGGGACGGGTTCGTCGTCGAGGCCGAGACGCTCGTGCGTCGCTACTTCGACCTCGAAGACCCGACCCGCGTAAACCCGATCGGGCTCGAGATCAAGCTCGAGGCCAAGCTCGACAAGGTCACGCTGCGCGGCATCATCGACCGCCTCGAGCTCGACGACGAGGGCGAACTCGTCGTCACCGACTACAAGACCGGGAACACGCCGAGCGAACGCTGGGAGCAGAAGAGCCTCGCCGGTGTCCACCTCTATGCCGTGCTCTGCGAGCAGAACTTCGGGCGCCGCCCGTCGCGCGTCCAGCTGCTCTACCTGTCGAAGCCCGAGGCGATCGTCGCCTACCCGACCGACTCCACCGTGCGCGGCGTCGAGATGAAGTCGGGTGCCGTCATGGACGCGGTGCGCCGCGCCTGTCGTTCCGACGACTTCCGGCCGCGACCGAGTGCGCTCTGCAACTTCTGCAGTTTCCAGGAGTTCTGCCCGAGCTTCGGCGGCGACCCTGCGATCGCGCACGCGGTGTTGCACGAGCGCGCTCGCGACGCTGCCGGTCAACCGCCGCTGCCGATGGCCACGGTCTGATCTGTCGATACCCCACGCCATGACCGCGATGACCGAGACGACCGCCCACGCGACGAACACAGCGCAGACCAGCCCGGTCGGCGACGGGCCGTTCGCGCACTTCCTCGTGCGGTTCGACGCGTTCGACGAGCGCGTCGACCGGGCGATCGAGCCGTTGCGAACTCCGGCCCTCGATCCCGCGATGTACGCGCTCTCGAGCGCGGCCGACCACAGCATCTTGTGGCACGCGATCGGCGCGGTGCAGAGCGTGCGGGCCGGGTCGCTCACGCCGATGACGCGCCTCTCCAAGATCCTCGGGATCGAGAGCGCCATCACGAACGGCCCCGTCAAGGCCCTGTTCCGCAGAGAGCGCCCCGACCGCGACGACGCTGCCGGCGAGCCGCTCCCCTACGGGTTGCGGGTCCCGATCACCTCGTCGTTCCCGTCGGGCCACGCCACCGCCGCCTTCTGCGCGGCCGCGGTGTTGTCCGAACGCGGTGGAGCGCGATTCTGGTACCCGCTGGCCGCGGTGGTGGCGTCGACGCGCGTGTACGTGCGGATGCATCACGCCTCCGACGTGATCGTCGGCGCGGCGTTCGGCGTCGTGCTCGGCCGGGTCCTGCGGCGGGTCGTCCGCTGACCGACCGGTAGCCTCCTCGGCATGCCGCGCACGATCGGGATCACGTTCGACTACCGCTGCCCATTCGCACGCAACGCGCACGAGGCCGTGCTGAGCGCGATCGATTCGGGCCACCCGGTCGGGACCGAGATCGACTGGAAATTCGTCGCGTTCTCGCTCGACCAGAGCCACGTCGAAGAGGGCGCGGCCCCCGTGTGGGAACGCGAACCCGCGGCGCGCGGCTCGGGCATTCTCGCCCTGGAGTGGGGCGTGGCGATCCGCGACTCGTTCGCCGAGCACTTCGGCGCCGCCCACCGAGCCCTGTTCGCGATCCGCCACGACCACGGGAAGCGCCAACACGAGGTCGAGCACCTCGAAGCCGCCGTTGCCGGCGTCGGCCTCGATCCCGTCGCCGTCGCCGCCGAGGTGGCATCCGGTCGACCGTTGGCCACGATCGCGCGCGAACACACCGACGCGGTCGACCGCTACGCGGTGTTCGGCGTCCCGACGTTCATCGAGCACGAGGTCGCGACGTTCGTCCGCTTCATGGAACGCGACCGGATCGACGACCTCGAGCGGCTCATCACGCTGCTCGACTGGACGAACCTGAACGAACTCAAACGGACTCGGCTCCCCCGATGACCGCCGGAACCATGACAGACGACACCGGGGCCTGACCCACCTTGCGCCAGGGACCCGTGACTCGCGAACCTCCTCGGGTGCGGATGTCCGACACCGAGGCGATCATGTGGGCGGTCGAGAAGGACCCCGCGCTCCGGTCGGACTTCTGCAACCTCACGGTGCTCGAGCACGCGCCCGACCCACAACGACTGCGGGCCAAGATCGCCGACGCGCTCGTCGCGATCCCGCGCCTCGCCCAACGCGTCGTGAGCGCGCCGCTCCGCCTCGCCGCGCCGGAGTGGGTCGACGACCCCGACCTCGACCTCGACTACCACATCCGTCACGTCGCGTTGCCCGCGCCGGGCGAGATGCGCGACCTGCTCGACCTCGTGGCGACGCTCGCCGAGAGCCCGTTCGATCGCGGCCGTCCGCTCTGGGAGTTCACGGTCATCGAGGGGTTGTCGGGCGGGCGCGCCGCGATGCTGCAGAAGATGCACCACACGATCACCGACGGTGTCGGCGGCCTCAAGCTGTCGCTCGCGCTCGTCGACCTCGAACCGGGAGCCGATCGAGATTTCGCGGCGCCTCCGGCGGCGGTCGTTTCCGGGGAGGATCTGCCCGGCACCGATTCGCCCGGCACCGACCGGCCTCACCGCCAACCCGCGCGTTCGGCGATCTCGGCGTCGATCGACGGGACCCGCCACGCGGTGCGAGACGCCGCCGCCAAGCAACTCCAGTTCGCGAAGCAGACCGTCGAGGGCGCGGCGCACCTCGCGACCCATCCGCTCGAGGTTCCCGAGGCGATCGGCGACGCTGCTCGCCTCGCCGGTTCGGTGCGGCGCCAGGTGCTCGTCACCGAGGCGGCCCACAGCGACCTGTTCACGACGCGTTCGTTGCGACGCCACTTCGAGGTGATCGCCGTGCCTCTCGACGATCTGAGCGCAACGGCACGCGCGCTCGGGGGCAGCATCAACGACGTGTTCGTCACCGCGATCGCGGGCGGACTCGGTGCGTATCACGCGCAATTGGGGAGCGAAGTCGCGGACCTCCGCATGGCGATGGCCGTGAGCACGCGCGAGCGCGGCGACTCGACACCGAACCGTTTCGCACCGTCGCGGGTGGTCATCCCGATCGCGCCACCCGACGTGTTACCGCGGTTCGCGGCGACGCGCGCCGCGCTCGACTCGGCCAAGCACGAGCGCGCGTTCCAGTCGCTCGATCGGTTGGCGGTCCTGGCCAGCGGCATGCCCACGTCGATCCTCGTGGTGTTCACCCGCGCGCAGACACGCACGATCGATTTCGCCACCTCGAACATGCGCGGTAGCCCGGTACCCCTCTATCTCGCGGGCGCGCGCATCGAGGCCAACTACCCACTCGGGCCCCGCACCGGCTGCGCGGTGAACGCGACGATGTTGTCGTACTGCAACGAGTGTCATGTCGGGATCAACATCGATCCTGCGTCGGTGACCGACATCCCCCGGCTGATGGAAGCGATCCGTGCCTCGTTCACCGCGGTGATCGCCACCGCCGCCGACATCACGTCGACGCGCGCCTGACCCCGCTCGCGATCGTGGTCGCAGCAAACCGAACCAGCGTCGTCAGGCGTCCGATACGGCGCACCGACGACGCCGGTTCGGATCAGTGAACCGGGCGCCGCAGCGGTCCTTCGACCACCTCGGCCCACTCCTCGGCGAGGGGATCGAGCCACGTGCGGTGCCGGCAGTCGCCGCGGAGATCCTCGATGTAGACGTGCAACGTGGGGGCGTCGTCGGCGAGCTCGCCGAGCGCGCCGGCATCGGCGTGGGCCGGCGACGCGTCGAGGAGATCGACGAGCGCGACTGCGGCGACCACCCGACTGCGGCACTGCAGACACGCCGAGACGGTCGCGGCCTCGAGCCCACCGGAGGTCGACCAGAGCCCATCTGCGGCCGCAGCATCGAGGATCACCTCGGCGCCATCCTCGTCGCAGAACCGCAGGCCCGCGGCCGGGAGGGGACCCGCGAGGGGTTCGTCGACCACGGCGCGACAGTATCGGGAACGACGCGGCCGATGCCGGTCACCACGACCGGGAACCCCGGGCCGCCCCACGAACGTCGGAGCACCGGAAGGTCGTCGAGGAGGACACATGACCGAAGGTTCGAACCAGGCAGCGAATGGGCGATCCACGCAACGATCCACACATCGGGCCGAGGCCGATCCCACGGTCACACCGGCGGTCGAACTCACCGCCGCGCCCGCCGACCCACGGAGCCGCACCACGACGTTGCTCGCGTCGGTCGCGGCGATCGCGCTCGCGGCCGCCGGGCTCGCCGTCTTGGCGTCCGGTGACGACGACGGTCCGGTTCCCCTGACACTCCAGTCGCGCGGCACCAACACCCTGTCGGGTGAGGACGCCGCCGCCGGAGCACCCGCGGACGCGCGCACCGACCTCCTGCCCTTCCCCACGACCACGTTCGAGTACCGGCTCGCGGGCGCGCTCGCCGACCTCGGGTCGACGGCGCCGGTGTACCGCCTCGTCGCTCCCGACGGCGGGAACCGCGTCCTCGATGCCGCCGAGATCGCGCGCATGGCCGACGCGCTCGGGATCGCCGCGGCGCCCGTCGAGCTCGACTACGGCGGTTGGGAGGCGAGCGATGGTGAACGCACGCTGTCGGTGAGCGGCGACGCCTCCGGCTGGTTCGTCTCGGTCGCCAATGGCCCCGGCCTCACCCGCGACGGCGTGATCGTCGACGGCAGCGGGGGCGCAAGCGCCGATGGGAGCACCGGCACCGGCACCGACTCGGTCGAACCCGACACCACAGCGCCCGACACCGATCCGGGGCTCGAGCCCGAGCCCGTCCCGGTTCCCGAACCCACGCCCGTCCCGGTTCCCGAACCCACGCCCGTCCCGGTTCCCGAGCCGGTCGACCTCCCCGATCCGGCCGAGGCGCAGCGGATCGCCGAGGACCTGCTCGCCGCGCTCGGCGTGCTCGACGGCGCCGACTGGCAGTTCACCGTCAACGACGGTACGACCATGGGAATCGCCGTGAGCTGCGTCGAAGGAACCGTGTGCGACGACACCGTCGAACCACCCGTGCTGACGAGTCGGTCGGTGGTCGCCCAGCGCATGGTCGACGGTCGCGCCGTGATCGGGTTGGAGTGGTACGTCGAGGTCGGCGACCTCGGTCTCGTGCAATACGCGGGCGGGATGCTCGCAGACCTCGAACGCGTCGACGACTACCCGTTGCAGTCGACGACCGACGTCTACGACGCGCTCGTCCACGGCGACTTCGGGGGCGGGCCCGTGCCGCTCGGAGCGCCCGAGGCCATGTCGTCGGTCGACCCCGGGGTCGCGATCGACTGCCCGCCCGACACGCGGTGTGCGGCACCCGACATCGCGTGCGTCGACGACTGCCCGGAGCCGCAGGTCGTCACGATCACCGTCACCGGCGTCACGCTCGCGAGCCAACTCTGGTACGCCACCGACGACGCCGGGAACCCGGTGCAATACCTCGTTCCGAGCTACCGGTTCGTCGGCAGCTTCGACGACGGCACCGAATGGTCGAGCGTCATGCTCGCGATCGACGACGCCTACGTCACGGGCGCCGAGCCGACCCCGACCCCGATGCCGGACGATGACGTGCCGGGCAGCGACGTGCCCGTCGCACCGCCGCAGGAGGATCCCGCCACGAAGTGAGCCGGGCCGGGATCGGACGCCCGTCGGGTCGACAAATGCGCACCGTCGGGTAGACAACTGTGCATGCGAGCAGTGACGACGACCGGCGAGCATGGCGTCGAGGTGCGCGAGCACCCCACCCCCGAGCCGGGCCCGGGCGAGGTACGGATCCGGGTCCACGGCGCGGGCCTCAATCGCGCCGACCTCATCCAGCGCATGGGCCTCTATCCCGCGCCGCCCGGGAGTCCGCCCGACAGTCCGGGTCTCGAGTTCGCGGGCATCGTCGAGGCACTCGGCGACGGGGTCGTCGCGTTGGCGGTCGGCACGGCCGTGTTCGGGATCGCCGGTGGCGGTGGCCAGGCGGAACAACTCGTCGTGCCGGCCGAGCACTGCGCGCGGATCCCCGCCGGACTCGACCCGGTCACGATGGGCGGCGTGCCCGAGGCCTTCGTCACCGCGCACGATGCCATGGTCACCCGCGCCCGCGTCCGTGCGGGCGAGTGGGTCCTCGTGCATGCCGTGGGATCGGGCGTCGGCACCGCCGCGCTCCAACTCGCCAAGGCACTCGGTGCCCGGGTGATCGGCACCGCGCGCACGGCCGACAAGCTCGCCCGCTGCCGCGCACTCGGCCTCGACGTGGGCATCGTCCCACCGCGAACTCCCGACGGTGCGCTCGACGTGTTCGGGCTCGCAGAACAGATCCGCGCCGCCACCGGCACGGGAGTCGACGTGACGCTCGACCTCGTCGGCGGCGATTACGTCGCGGCCGATGTCGCGGCCGCCGCGCCGGGTGGGCGGATCGTGCTCATCGGCACGCTCGCGGGCGGTCGAACGGATCTCCAGATCCTCCCGGTGATGCAGCGCCGCCTCGAACTCCATGGCACCGTGTTGCGGCCACGCACTCGCGCCGAGAAGGCGGCGGCGACCGACGCGTTCGTCGCCGATGTCGTGCCGCTGCTCGCGGCGGGGACGATCGTGCCGGTGATCGAGGATCGGATCCCGCTCGCCGACGCTTCGGCAGCGTACGACCGGCTGGCGGCCGACGCGACGTTCGGCAAGCTCGTGCTCGACTGCACCTGACCGGCTCGCCTCTCGTATCCTGCGGCAACCGTTCTCGAGGAGGACCCATGGCCGAGCTCCGTGACGACGACGTCGTGATCGTGGAAGCCGTGCGTTCGCCGCTCGGCCGTCGCAACGGCGGGCTCGCGAGCGTGCATCCCGCCGATCTGCTCGCGGCCGTGCAGCGCGCCGCGATCGAACGCTCCGGGATCGACCCCGCCGAGGTCGGCCAGATCATCGGCGGCTGCGTCAGCCAGGTCGGCGAGCAGACGTTCAACATCGCTCGCACCGCGTGGCTCACCGCGGGCTTCCCACTCACCGTCGCCGCGACCACGGTCGACGCGCAGTGTGGGTCGAGTCAACAGGCGACGAACCTCGCTACGTCGCTGATCAAGGCGGGAGCGGTCGATGTCGCGCTCGCGTGCGGCGTCGAGTCGATGTCGCGGATCCCGCTCGGCGCGGCGATCCGCGGCGACTTCGGCCGCCCGACCCCGAAGAGCTACTTCGCGCAGTACGAGGTGACGAGCCAGTTCGAGGGCGCCGAGCGCATCGCCGACCAGTGGGGCATCACCCGCCAGGACTGCGACGCGTTCGGCCTCGAGTCGCAGGTCCGAGCCCAGCACGCCTGGTCGGAGGGCCACTTCGAACGCGAGGTCGTCGGCATCGACGCGCCCGACCTCGGCGACGACGGCAAGCCCACGGGCACCACGCATCGCGTCGCGCGCGACGAGGGATTGCGCGAGACGAGCCTGGAGAAACTCGCCGCGCTCAAGCCGGTCGCGCGCGAGAACGGCGTGCACACCGCGGGGAGCGCATCGCAGATCACCGATGGTGCCGCGGCGGTCCTGCTCGCGAGCGCAGGCGCGGCGCGGCGCCTCGGACTCCGTCCACGAGCGCGGGTCGTCGACCAGTGCCTCGTCGGCGTCGACCCCGTGCTGATGCTCACCGGCCCGATCGACGCGACCCACAAGATGTTCCAGCGCACCGGGCTCGCCATGGCCGACCTCGACACGATCGAGATCAACGAGGCCTGCGCCTCGGTGGTCCTCGCGTGGTCGAAGGAACATCAACCCGACATGTCGAAGGTCAACCCGAACGGCGGCGCGATCGCGATCGGACACCCCGTCGGCGGGACGGGCGCACGCCTCGTCACGAGTGCGCTGCACGAGCTCGAGCGCACCGACGGCGCGCTCGGTTTCATCACGATGTGCTGCGGCGGCGGACTGGGAACCGGCACGCTCATCGAACGTGTCTGACTGCTGAGACGACGCGGCGATCATCGCCGGCCTGGGGTCGCGACGGTGAGCGACATCGCCGGCCTCGACCCAGAGGAACGCCTGCTGCTCTGGATGCCGGTTTCGTTCGCAGGCTCGGCGGGCACCAGCCTCCGCGCGTCGCTCTCGCCACGACCCGAGCGCATCCGGCGGGCGGCCTTCTCCGAATGGGCAGCGGTGGCCGACGGATGCGGGTTTCCGGTCGCGACGAGCGACATGGTGATCGGCGTGTCCGATCACCAGCGACTGCACCTGTGGCGCCCGCGGTTCCTGCGCGCCCGCCCCGGGGCCTACGCCGGGTGGTTCCCGCTCGCGCGGGTCGCGCAGGTGGCGGTCGCCCGGTACGGCGCCGTCGCGCGCCTCACGATGCTCATCGACGACGGCGCCCTGGTGGCGGTCGAGTCCATGCGCGTCGGCCGCCTCCAGCAGTTGGCGGCCCTCGTCGCCGAGGAGACCGACCGGTAGCCTGCGCTCGATGACCACGCTCGCCGAGCGACTCGGCCACGCGGCCGACGCCAAGCTCCTCATCATCAACTGCGACGACCTCGGATCCAGCCGCGCCGCGAACGTCTCGATCTACCACGCGCTGCGCAAGGGGACGGCGACGAACGCGACCTTGATGGTGCCGTGCCCGTGGTCACGCGACGCGGCGCGGATGCACATGGGCGAAGACGTGGGAGTGCACCTCACGCTCACGTCGGAGTGGGACACGTACCGGTGGGCGCCGATCACACATTCGCCGAGCCTGCTCGACGGCGACGGGGGTTTCCCGCGCACCGTCGCCGACACGTGGGACCACGCCGACATCGACGAGGTCCGCAAGGAATGCCGCGCGCAAATCGAACGGGCGATCCTGTGGGGCTTCGACGTGACCCACCTCGATTCGCACATGGGCACCTCGCAGCTGAAGCCGGAGTTCTTCGACGTCTACCTCGAGCTCGCGATCGACTTCGGCCTGCCGTTGCGGATGGCCGCGCAGTCGGCCGAACGCAGTATCGGCTTTCCGTATCGCAAGCTCGCCGCCGCCGAGGGAATCGTGTTTCCCGACTCGTTCGTGTACTGCCCCGTCGGCGCGCGCAGAACCATCGAGCGGACTCTCTTCGACCTGCGGCCCGGCGTCACCGAGGTGTTCTTGCACCCGGCCGTCGACAGCGACGAGCTCCGACACTCCTACCCCGACTGGGACAAGCGCGTCGATGACGACTCGCTCCTGCGCGACCCGTTGTTCGAGCAGCTCCTCGCGCGGGCCGGCGCGAAGTTGATCAGCTACCGCGCGCTACGAGACCTGCAACGCTCGGAGTCGCGGTAGCACACGGAGCAGCGCGCCGAAATCACCCGCCATCTTGGCGGTCCCGCGCATGAACCCGACCGACAGGTCGTAGGTACCCTCCCGGAGCGCGGCGCCGTCGGTCTCGGTGAGCGTGAAGACGACATCGGGTTCCGTCGGCAGCTCCGACAGCGCGGTGACCGAATCGTCGACGGCCACTGCCCACGAATCGAGCGTGGTCTTGCCCTTCGCGACGACGAACCGCACGGTGTCGGTCATGCCCGCGCGCCGCCAAGGTCGGCGATGGGCGATCGCAGCCCCGCGAACAGATCGGTCTCGTACTCGCGGCCCTCGGCCGCGTCGTCGACGAGCGAGCGGGCGAGGATGTAGTCCTCCCAGGGATAGACGTCGCGGACGAGCTCGTCGGGGAGCTTCATCCAGAAGCCATCGGGCGCGACCTGGGTCGCGTGCGCCAACAGCGACGCCCGGCGTTGTGCCATGAACGCTCCGACGTCGATCCGCGTCGTAAATCGCTCGTCGTGGTCGGGGAACTTGCCCTCGAACCACCGCTCGAACGGGCTCTCCATCCCCGCGTCGAGATGGGCCTGGTGCAGCGCACGCACGCGGGCGAACGACCAGGCGACGTAGTAGAGCTTGCTCGGCTGCCAGGGCTCGCCCGCGTCGGGGAACGCGTCGGGGTCGCCGGCCATCGCGAACGCCGGTTCGGTGATCTCGAACACGCGGATGTGGTCGGGGTGTGGATACCACTCGCGGTCTTCGTGGTAGCTGATGATCACCTGCGGACGTTCGGCGCGGATGATCCGAACCAGCCGTTCCACCGCCTCTTCGAGCGGCGCGTTCCAGAAGTTGTCGGGGCGGGCGTTCGCCTCGCTCTCGGGCATCCCCGAGTCGCGGTAACCGAGCAGGTGCAACGCGTCGTAACCGAGGATGCGACAGCTCTCCTCGAGTTCGGCCATGCGCACCGCGTGGAGGTTGTCGCGCACCTCGGGCCGGTCCATCACCTCGTTCAGGATGTCGCCCTCCTCACCCCCGGTGCAGCAGACGAGGACGCTGCGGACTCCCTCCGCCGCGTACTTGGCGGTCGTTCCCGCGCCCTTGGAGGCCTCGTCGTCGGGGTGGGCGTGCACCTGCAGGATGCACCACGGGGCGTCGGTCATGGAATCCAGGCTAGGCGACCTCTCGCGGCGAACGGCCGGGCCACCGACGAGATCAGCTCGCGGGAGGAGGTGTCAGCTCGCGGGGCGGGCCGGCGGGCGCGCCGGGCGCAACGCGAACAACGCGACCTCGCCGATGCCGCGGATGCGGCGGCGGCTGAGCGGGCGGAACTCGTGCCCACCCTGCTCGCTCGACTCCAACAGGTCGTGGAACGGCTCGGAGACGAGGATCGTCCCGGGCCGCGCCCGGTCGGTGATCCGACTCGCGAGGTTCACGACGGGCCCGAAATAGTCGCCGTCGCGCGACAGCACCGAGCCGAACGCGAGCCCTTGGCGAATCGACGGCAACGCCTCGATCGCGTGGGCGCGATCGAGGAGGCACAGCGCGATGTCGGCAACGGCGTCGGGCGCGCCGACGAACATGATCTCGTCACCGATCGTCTTGACGACGCGGCCGCCGTGCTCGGCGACCGTGTCGAACGCCACCGACTCGAAATGGTCGAGCAGCTCCGACAGTTGGGCATCGTCGAGCGCTTCGGCCAGCTCCGTGTAGCCAGACAGGTCGACGAACCCGACGGCGATCTCGATCGTGTTGCCGACCGACGGTCGGGTGAGACGCCGCCACGCCGCGGCGCGGAGCTGGAGGCGGTGCGCGTAGTCGATGAGCCAAGACAGTTCGTCCCATTCGAAACGGTCGAGCAGCGCGAGCGCGGCGGTCTCGTCGTCGATCCCTGCCGTGCGCAGGTCCTCGAGCGCGGTCGCGAGCTGTTCGGCCTCGTACGCCGCGAGCCGGGCGAGGGCGGCCGAGACCACACGCGCCTGGCGCTCGGGGGTCTCGCGCGCGAGGGGATCGTTCCAGAGGTCGCCCTCGGCGCGCCCGAGCAACCGCCGCACCGCCTCGGCGTCGCCGGCGCTGAACAACGCCAGCCCGTCGGGAACATCGGGGAAACCCAGTGCCCGCCACAAGCGGCGCAACGTCGGCGGGTCGGTCCCGCCGGCGGCCGCGAGCGCCGGGAAGTCGTACTCGGGAGTTCCCGGCATCAGCAGCCGATCCAGCACGAGCACGGGGAGCCAACCCTCGCGCTCGGCCTGCTCGATGTCGGCATCGGTGGCGCCGGCGCCGACCAGGAAGTCGCGGATGCGATCGCCGGGCATGCCCCATCGTGACACGCCCGGTGCGCTGCCCGGCGCCTCGGCGCCGGCGATCCGCTTCGATAGCGTGCCGCGCTGGTGACGACCCCGACGGCGAGCGACAATCCAGCGACGCGCGCCGAGCGGAAGCCCGTTCGGCGCCCGTCGATTCGCGGCCGGACCGACCCAGGTCAGCGGCACGACATCGCCCGTCGCCGCTCGACGATCGGACTCCGCGTCGGACTGCTCGTCCTCAGCGCGTTCGCACTCGTGCTGCTCGCGACCGTTATCGAACGGGTCGTCTACGCAGGGCAGGTCCTGCCCGGGATCGACATCGACGGCGTCGATGCCGAGGGCCGCTCCGAGACCGACGTGCGCGCCGACGTCGACCGACTCGCCGATCGTCTCGAGTCGGAACCACTCCAAGCCCGTGCGGGTGCGACCGACCTCGAAGTCGACCCGACCACGGTGGCATTGAGGATCGATCGTGAGGCGACCGTGCGCGCGGCGCGCGCCGCGGGCCGGTCGCGCAATCCCCTCGCCGCGGTCGGCAGCGTCGTGACGCGCCGCTTCCGACACGAAGAGATCGACCTCGCGACGTCGTACGACACCAACGCGGTCGAAGGCGTGATCGACGGGTGGCAGGCGCAGGTCAACGACGGCGTGCGGGAGGGCGACCTGCGGTTCGACGGGGCGCGGGTGATCGTGGTCGAGCCCCGGCCGGGCTCGGGCATCGAACGACCCGCAGCGCGCGCCCGTCTCGTCGCGCTCATCGAGTCGCCGCGGCGCAGCCGCATCACGCTGCCGGTCGGGCGGGTCGAGCCGGCCGTTTCGAGCACCGACGTCGAGGCGCTCGCCGCACGAGCGCGTCGGATCCTGTCGGCCGGATACGTGATCACCACCGACCCAGGCACGACGATCACCGGCCCGACCACCACAGGCCCGACCGACACGACATCGCCGGCCGCGATCCCCGAGTCGGTCACCGTCACGATCGAACCCGAACAGGTCGGACGGTCGCTCGACGCGCGGGTCCGCGGCTCGGAGATCGAACTCATCGTGCGCACCGACGACCTGGCGACCGAGATGGGCGACGACTACACACTGCTCACGACGCCCGCCCGAGATGCCGACTTCGAGGTCCGCCCCGACAACACCGTTCGGGTCGTCCCATCGACCGCGGGCCTCCAACCCGACCTCCGAGCGATCGGTCGATCGATTCTCGCGGAACGACGACGGATCGAGTCGCCGTTGAAGGTGCTCGTCCCCGAGCACGACACGGAGTGGGCCGAATCACTCGGCATCACCGAGTTCGTCTCGTCGTTCACCACGCACCACCCGTGCTGCGCGCCGCGCGTCACGAACATCCACAACGCGGCCGACTACATCGACGGCACGGTGCTCGAACCCGGCGAGGTCTTCTCGCTCAACGACGTCGTCGGAGCGCGGACCGAGGCCCGCGGGTTCGTCGCCGCGCCGGTGTTCTACGACGGCGACTTCACCGAAGACTTCGGCGGCGGCGTCAGCCAGATCGCGACGACGACGTTCAACGCCGCGTGGTGGGGCGGTTTCGAAATCGTGACGCACAAGCCGCACACGATCTATTTCGATCGCTACCCGATGGCGCGCGAGGCGACCGTCAACTATCCGCGCCTCGACCTGAAGTGGAAGAACGACTCGGATCACGGCGTGCTCGTGAAGGCGATCTACAACGACACCGACATCACGATCGCGATCTACGGCGATACCGAGGGCAAGGTCGTGAAGGAGGAGAACGGCCAACCGGGTTGCAGCGTCGGACCACTCTTCGACACCCGCGACGACCCTCGCTGCATCAACATCCTCACGACCATCGAGGTCGAGACCGAGGAGATCCCGTGCGAGGAGGCCACATCGATCGATGATCCCGACGGCGAGTGCGCGACGCTCGCACCGGGCCAACGCCGCGAGGTCGCCGACGGCCACCGCGGCTACGCGGTCGAGTACTGGCGGGTCATCACCCGACCCGGCTCGGAGCCGGTCCGCGAGAAGTTCTTCTGGCAGTACGCGATGTTCCCCGACAAGATCCTCGTCGGCATCCCCGAGGACCCGCCCCCGACCACCACGACCGCCGGGCCGACCGCAACCACCTCGCCGACCGCGACGACCGCCCCGCCCCGCACCACCACCGTTCCCACCACGACGGCACCCTGACCGAGGCCGGTTCCGCCCTCAGGTCCCCCGCCGCGAGCGCCGATACCTCTCCGACGAGCGTCGCACCGACGCCCGCCGAGGTCGTCGAAGCGGAGTCGAGACCGGATGGTCCAACCGGCAGCGGTACAGCCGATCGATCGCACGCGGCGTGGCGCGCTCGCGCCGCGTCGGCGGCCCGGTCGGGCCCGGGTTCGGATCCTGGCCGCCGGGTTCGCCGCGGCAGGGCTCGGGCTGGCCGGGCTCGGCATCACGAACCCGACGCCCGCGGGGGCCCTGGTGAACGCCTCGGCGATGTCGAACCCGGTGCTCACGGGGCCGGCGATGAACCTCGCGGGCGATCCGACCGGGAACGGTACCTGGGCGGTCGCCGCGAACGGACAGGTCGTCGCGACCGGTTCGGCCGAGTTGCACGGCAACGCGACCGCCGAACGCAACGGTGCGCTCGTCACGGGAATCGCACCGACCCCGACCGGCAACGGCTATTGGATCGCGTCGCACACCGGCGGCGTCTTCACACACGGCGACGCACGGTTCTACGGATCGGCGGGCGGCCAGACCTTGACATCGCCGGTGGTCGACATCGAGGCAACGCCCACCGGCAAGGGGTACCTGCTGTTCACCTCCGGCGGCAAGGTCCTGCGCTTCGGCGACGCCAAGCTCTACGGCGCGCCGTCGCAACTGACCCGAGGTCCGATCGTCGATGCCGCGATCACCCCGTCGGGCAAGGGCTATTGGCTCGTGTCGAGCGGTGGGGGCGTCTACCACTTCGGCGATGCACGTTGGTACGGAAGCGCGACGGGCAACACCAACACCGACGTGACCGGGATCGCGCGGACCGCAACGGGTCGCGGGTACTTGCTCAGCAACGCGGGTGGCGGCCTCTTCAACTTCGGCGACGCTCCCTACTACGGCTCGCTGACGAACAAGTGCAGCGGTAATCCGACCGCGGGTCTTGCCACCTCCAATGCGACACGCGGCTACTGGATGGTGGTCTCGACCGGTCGGAGCTTCGCGTTCTCGCCGACCTCTCGGCCGAACGGCTGCGGCCCCTCGGGGTCGTCGAAGGCTGCTCGTGCGGCGAACGACCTGTTCACCCGACTCAACGCGGAGCGGACGGCGCGCGGCCTGCCGGCGCTGCGGTGGGACGACGAGTTGGCGGCCGAGTCGGCGGCTTGGAGCTCGGAGATGGACCGCAGCGGCTTCCGGCACTCGAACCTGCAACGGCTCCTCGCCGACGGGCGCTTCAACCTCGTCGCCGAGAACATCGCCTGGGCCCGAGGCGGTTCGGTGACCGCCGCCACGCTCCACGTCGCCTGGATGAACTCCGACGGCCACCGACGCAACATGCTCTCGCCGAACCTCCAGGCCGTCGGCATCGGCGTGTACTGCGGCGCCGACGGGACCATGTGGGCGACCCAGGAGTTCGGTCGCTACGCGTCGGCCGGCGCCGCGCCCACCGCCTCGACGCCGCCACGCAACCCCGTCACCCGATCGGATCCGGGTACCGCGACCTGCTGAACGCGCCCGGTACGGTCGCAGCGTGCTCGAGGTCTGGAAATACCGCGACGGGGGAGACGCCCGACGCGTCACGCTCGCGGAGGTCGCGACGCCGACGGCCGATACGTTGTGGTGGATCCAGGTCGTCGACGCCACGACCGACGACCTCGAGGCGATCGCCGCGCATCTCCAGGTGAGCGATCTCGCGATGGAAGACCTCGACGAGGGCCACCAACGATCGAAGCTCGTCGCGTACGCCGACCACTGGCACGTCGCGCTCCACGACTGCAGGCTCGACGACCGCACGCTCATCGACAACGAACTCGACGTCATCTTCGGCACCGGTTGGATTCTCACGGTGCACCACCACGACGACACGTCGCTCCTCGATGAGATGCGCAGGCGCTACGAGCTCCAGCGGTTCGAGCACGGCACCACCGACGAAGGCTTCGCGCTGTGGGCGGTCCTCGACGTGATCGTCGACCGCTGGTTCCAGGTTGCCGACTCGGTCGACGAACGACTCGAGGCAATCGAAGACACCGTGTTCTCGACCTCGAACGATGGAATTCCCCAGGACGTCTTCACCCTGCGACGCGCGCTCGTCGCGTTCCGCCGCAAGGTCGGCCCCGCGCGCGAGGTCCTCGCCGCGCTGCTCCGCCGAGAGGTTCCGGTGATCGGCGATCCCGCGCTGATGCACCTCCACGACGTCAATGATCACGTGCTGCGCGTGCTCGACCTCGTCGAGGGCCAACGCGAGCTGCTCACGAGCCTCCTCGAGGCGCAGCTGTCGATCGCCTCGAACCGGATGAACCAGGTGATGAAGGCGACGTCGAGCTGGGGCGCGATTCTGGTGCTGAACACCCTGATCGCCGGGATCTACGGCATGAACTTCCGCCACATGCCCGAACTCGGCTGGACGGGTGGCTACCCGGGCGCGTTGGGCCTGATGGTCGCCGTCACCGTCGGCGGCTACTTCGTGTTCAAGCGTCGCGGCTGGCTGTGATCCGTTCGTCGCGCGAACGCGCGAACCGCGCCGTACGGCGCTCGGCCGGAAGCCGCGATTGGGTGATCACCCAGCCCGTCTCGAGCGCGACCACGGCCGCGGCCACGACCAGCGCGCACCAGCCGACGGCCTCGACGGGCGGAAGTCGCAGGGCGTAGAAGTCCGCGAGGAACGGCACCGCGACCGACAACACGAACGCTGCGCCCATCGCGCCGACCAACAGCGCGCGCCAGCCGGTGAGGGGCCGGGCGAGGATGCCGAGCACCCAGAGTCCGACGGCGAGGAGCACGAGCGTCGCCCCCGTTCGTGCCTCGTCGAGTTCCACCCCCGCGATCTCGCGGCACGCCCCGTACGCCGTGAAGGTCGCGATCGCCGCCACGAAACCCGCAGGAATCGCGAATCGCAAGACCCGGCGCACGAACCCGGGCACGTACCGCCTCGGGTTCGGCGCCAGGGCGAGAGCGAACGCCGGAAGGCCGATGGTGAGCGTCGACACGACCGTGAGGTGTCGCGGCAAGAACGGGTACGGCCACCGCGCGACGCCCACCGCGATCGCGAGCAACATCGCATAGACGGTCTTGGTCACGAAGAGGTTCGCGACCCGCTCGATGTTCGCGGTGACACGACGGCCCTCGGCGACGACGCCGGGCATGGTCGCGAACTTGCCGTCGAGCAGCACGAGTTGGGCCACAGCACGCGTGGCAGGCGCGCCGCTCCCCATCGCGATGCCGATGTCGGCATCCTTCAACGCGAGCGCATCGTTCACGCCGTCTCCGGTCATCGCAACGACATGGCCGCGCGCCTGCAACGCCCGCACCATCTCGCGCTTCTGGTGCGGTGAGACCCTGCCGAATACCATGAATCGCTCGACGATGTCGGCGAGTGCTTCGAGGTCGGTCGGCAGCTCACGGGCGTCGAAGACCTGGTCGGCTCCGGGAATCCCGGCGCGGCCGGCGACCGCACCGACGGTGCGCGGATTGTCACCCGAAATGACGCGCAGCGACACGCCCTGGTCGACGAAGTACGCGAAGGTCGCCTCGGCGTCGGGACGGATGCGTTCGTCGAACAGGACGAGCGCCGCCGCCGCCAACCCGGGCGGCAGGTCCTCGCCGTCGAGCGGTTCGGTGCTCCGGGCGAGCACGAGCACGCGCCGCCCCGTCGCGGCCAATTCGCTCGCTCGTTCCCGCACCGCGTCGGCGGCGTCGAGGATCACCATCTCGGGCGCGCCGATCACCCACGATCCGTGACGCTCGAACTCCACCGCGCTCCACTTGCGCGCCGAGCTGAACGCGACGGTGACCACCCGCGTCCATCCGGACGGCGGAGCGAAGGCCTCGGCGAGCGCGCGTGCCGTCGCGTTGGCATGTTCGTCGTCGGCGATGGCCCCCAGCGCCGAGGCGATGTCGGGCGAGTCATCACGTGCGTCGACCGCCTCCAGCGAGTGGAATTCGATGACCCCCTCGGTGATCGTTCCGGTCTTGTCGACGCACACGACGTCGACGCGGGCGAGGCCTTCGACAGCCGGGAGCTCCTGCACGAGTACCTGCCGGCGCGCCAGCGTGACCGCCGCAACCGCGAACGCGAGACTCGTCAACAACACCAGGCCCTCGGGAACCATCGCGACCACGCCCGCGACCGTGCCCGACGCGGCCTCGCGCCACGACTCGTGGTCGGCGGCGAACTGGCTGAGCGCGAGCAGCGCCGCGGTGGGCAGCAGCGCCCAGGTGATGTAGCGCAGCAGCCGGTTGATGCCCGCCTGGATCTCACTGTGCACCAGCGTGAACCGGCGCGCCTCGGTGGCGAGCCGCCGGGCGTACGCGTCGGCACCGACCGCGGTGGTCTGGAATCGGCCGGAGCCGGCGACGACAATGCTGCCCGAGCGCACGTCGTCGTCGGGGTGCTTGTGGATCGGGTCGCTCTCGCCCGTGAGCAGCGATTCGTCGACCTCGAGACCGTCGCTGACGTGCACGACTCCGTCGGCGGGGACCTGATCCCCCGCGCGTAACTCGAGCAGGTCGTCGAGCACGACTCGTTCGACGGCAAGGTCGACCACCGCGCCGTCGCGCACCGCCCGCGCGCGCGGCGCGTTGAGCACGGCGAGGCGATCCAGCGTACGCTTCGATCGCCACTCCTGCACG
>SXJQ01000235.1 GCA_005779345.1 Actinomycetota bacterium | reverse complement strand
TGGCGCGAGGTGCTCCTGATGCACGCGGTCGGGCGCCTCGCCTATCGCGGGCACATCGACAACATCCAGGCGAGCTGGGTGAAGTGCGGTGCCGCCGGCGCGCGCCAGATCCTGCAGGCGGGCGCCAACGATCTCGGCGGCACGCTGATGGACGAGAACATTTCGCGAGCGGCCGGGGCCCACCACGGTCAGGAACTCGACGACGAGCAGTTCGCTGCGATCGTCGAGCCGCTCGGACGCACACTGGCGCAGCGCACGACGCTCTACGGCCGCATCCAGACCGTCGGGCGACGGTTGCGGCCCGTCGACGACGATGGACTGCTCGCGCGTTCGCACGATCAGGGCGACGGCGGCGAGACTCCGGTGCTGCTGGGTCGCAAGCCCGTGGCCCTCCCCGTCTGACCGGCACCCCACGTCGGCCCGATCGTCCGCACGAACGTCACAGGAGCATGTCGGTGAACCTCCCCCATCACCATGGCCCCGGGCCCGACGACACCGGGCACGCCGACACCGGCCTCGATGTTGTCGGGATCGGCAACGCGCTCGTCGACGTCTTGTCGCACGAGCACGACGCGTTCGTCGATGAACTCGGCCTCAACCGCGGCGCGATGACCCTGATCGACGAGGATCGGGCGCACGCGCTGTACGACGCGATGGGTCCCGGGGTCGAGATCAGCGGTGGTTCGGCCGCGAACACGATCGTCGGGATCGCGAGCTTCGGTGGCAGGGCCGCGTACATCGGCAAGGTTCGCGACGATCAGCTCGGCGCGGTGTTCCGCCACGACATCCGCGCGAACGGTGTGCAGTTCGACAATCCGTTCGCGACGTCGGGTCCGTCGACCGGTCGCTGCCTCATCGTCGTCACGCCCGACGCGCAGCGCACGATGAACACCTATCTCGGCGCGTCGAGCTTCCTCGGGCCCGACGACGTCGATGCGGCCCTCGTCGCCGCGGCGAAGGTCGTCTACCTCGAGGGGTACCTCTTCGACCTACCGCCCGCGCAGGAGGCGTACTGGAAGGCATCGCGAGTGGCGCACGATGCCGGGCGCGAGGTGTCGCTGACGCTCTCCGACAGTTTCTGTGTCGAACGGCACCTCGACGCCTGGCGTGAGCTCGTGCGCGACCAGGTCGACCTGCTGTTCGCGAACGAGTCCGAGATCTGCGCGCTGTACGGGGGCGATTTCGACGACGCGTTGCAGCAGGTGCGTAGCGACGTCGCGGTCGCCGCGCTGACCCGGAGCGAGCACGGCTCGGTGATCGTCGCGGGCGACGAGGTCCACGTCGTCCCGGCGCACCCCGTCGACCAACTCGTCGACACGACCGGTGCCGGCGACCTCTACGCCGCGGGTTTTCTCGCCGCGTACACGTCGGGGCACGACCTCGCGACGTGCGGACGGCTCGGATCGATCGCCGCGGCCGAGGTCATCTCCCACATCGGTGCCCGACCCGAGGTGCGGCTCGCCGACCTGGCGGGTTCGGTCCTCGACGCGTAGGGCCGGGTGATCGACGCCGCGCTCCGAGGGCAGGTCGAGCGCTGGATCCTCGGCGATCCACACGCCGGAGACCGAACCGAGTTGCAGGCACTGCTCGACGCCGGCGACGCCGCGGCGGCAGCGGATCTCGCCGAACGCTGGTCGGGGCCCCTCGAGTTCGGCACGGCCGGGCTGCGCGGGCCGTTGCGGGCCGGTCCGCGCGGCATGAACCTCGCGACCGTGCGGCGCACGACCGCCGGACTGGCGGCGTGGCTCGTCGCCGCGCAGCGGTCGAAGCCAGGATCGACCGACGTGGGCGGTGGAACCGTCGTCGTGGGCTACGACGCGCGGCGTCGGTCACGGGAATTCGCGCTCGACGCGGCGGCGACGCTCGCAGCGGCCGGACTCGGTGTGCGTCTCGCCGACCGCCCCTGGCCGACACCGTGCACGGCCTATGCCGTGCGGTGGTGTCGCGCCGACGCCGGCGTGCAGGTCACCGCGAGTCACAATCCGGCAGGCGACAACGGCTACAAGGTCTACGACGCGACCGGGGCCCAGATCATCCCACCCGACGACGGAGCGATCGCGCGCGCCATCGACCTGCAACCCGACGCGAACGCGATCCCGACGACCGCGGTCGCCCCGAACCTCGGCGACGACCTGATCGACGCGTACTGCGCGATGGCGCTTCGCGTGATCGCCCGCTCGTCGGCGCGGACGCTGCGGATCGTCTACACACCCTTGCACGGTGTCGGCGGTACGACCATGGCACGCTTGTTCGCCGCTGCGGGCTTCGACGATGTCCATCGGGTCGAGTCGCAGTTCGCACCCGACGGAGCCTTCCCCGGGCTCCCATTCCCCAACCCCGAGGAACCGGGCGTGCTCGACGCCGCGATCGCGCTCGCGCGTGAGGTCGGTGCCGCGATCGTCGTCGCCAACGACCCCGACGCCGATCGCCTCGCCATCTGCGTCGACTCGCCGACCCATGGCTGGCGCATGCTCTCCGGCGACGAACTCGGCGTGGCGCTCGGGGATCATCTGCTCGACGATGCCTCCGGTGCACGGGTCGTCGCACGGAGTCGGGTGTCGTCGTCGGGTCTCGACGCCGTTGCTGCCGCGCACGGCGCCGAGTGTGTCGTCACCGCGACCGGGTTCAAATGGTTGGCGCGTGCTGCCGACGACCGCGAGGGCTCGCTCGCGTTCGCGTATGAAGAGGCGCTCGGATATGCGGTCTCCGACCAGGTCCGTGACAAGGACGGCATGACCGCGGCGCTCGTGGCCGCGGACGCCGCGGCCCGGATGCCATTGCTCGACCGCCTCGCGGCGATCGCCCACCGCGACGGATGTCACGTGACGACCCAATGGGCGCCACGGTTCGAGGGCCCCGACGGGCACGCGGCGATGGCTGCGGCGATCGAGCGCCTCGGATCGGCGCCTGCCGATCCGATCGACGTCGCGCTCCCCGGAGGGAGGGCATTGATCCGTCGGAGCGGCACCGAGCCGAAGCTGAAGTGCTACTTCGAGGTCGTGCTCGACCTCGCCGAGCCGACGGTCGAGGCGTACGAGCGGGTTCGACGCGCCGGCCTCTCGGCCTGCGAACGAATGCGGGTCGACCTCGCACGACGCCTCGGGCTGGCATCATGACGGGTGTGAGCGACGAGATCGCGTTCCGGACATGGGACGACGCCGTCCACGGCGGGATCTCGGTGGCCCCCGTCGACGCCGTGATGCTCGAGGCGCGCGCCGCGGCCCTGGCCGGGCGGTCGGTGAAGCAGGCGTCGAAACGTCGTGCCCTCGACCTCGCGATCCGCTGCATGGACCTCACGACGCTCGAAGGCATCGACACGCCGGGCAAGGTTCGCGCGCTCTGCGCCAAAGCGCTGCGGCCCGATCCCCGCGATCCGACGGTGCCGAGCGTCGCCGCCGTCTGCGTCTACCCCGAGATGGTCGGCGTGGCGGTCGCCGCTCTCCGAGACAGCGCGGGTCCCGGACACGGCGGTGTGCGCGTCGCCTCGGTCGCCGGGGCGTGCCCGAGTGGCCTCGGTCCGCTGCCGTCGCGCCTCGATGAGATCGCGCGCGCGGTCGACGCCGGTGCCGACGAGATCGACATCGTGCTCAACCGCTCCGCGTTCCTGAGCGGTGACTACCGGCGGGCATTCGACGAGATCGCGGCGTCGAAGCGGGCGTGCGGTGCCGCGCATCTGAAGACGATCCTCGAGACCGGCGAACTCGGCAGCTACGACCAGATCCGGCGTGCGTCGGTCCTTGCGATGGCGGCCGGCAGCGATTTCATCAAGACGAGCACGGGCAAGATCGGCATCGCCGCGACGTTGCCGACCGCGTTGTGCATGAGCGAGGCAATCCGGGAGTTCCGCGAGCAGACCGGACGCGCCGTCGGGCTCAAGGTCGCCGGCGGTATCCGTACGGCCAAGCAGGCATGGCAGTACCTGGTCGTGATCGACGAGACGCTCGGGTCGCACTGGCTCGATCCCGAGCGGTTTCGGATCGGGGCCTCGAGCGCACTCAACGACATCCTGATGCAGCGGCAATGGCTGGCGACCGGCCGGTACCAGGATCCCGACGACTACACGGTGGACTGATGAGCAACGAGATCTCCCCGCTCGGCACCGGCCTGGACTACGCACCGTCGCTCGAATCGACCGCGATCCTCCGACTGCACGACGAGTACGGGCTGTTCATCGGCGGCGAGTTCGTCGCCCCGCGGTCCGAGCGCGCCTTCGTCACGCTGAATCCCGCGACGGAAGACCCGATCGCGACGGTCGCCGAGGCCGGCGCGGGCGATGTCGACGCCGCGGTCGGCGCGGCGCGTGACGCGTTCGGGGCGTGGTCGGCCCTCCCCGGCGCGACCCGCGGCAAGTACCTGTATCGCATCGCACGGCTGCTCCAGGAGCGCGCCCGCGAGTTCGCCGTGCTCGAGACGATCGACGGCGGCAAGCCCATCAAGGAGAGCCGCGACGTCGACGTGCCCCTCGCCGCCGCGCACTTCTTCTACTACGCAGGCTGGGCCGACAAGCTCGAGTACGCCGTCGCCGGGCGGTCCTTCGGCCCGGTCGGAGTGTGCGGCCAGATCATCCCGTGGAACTT
>SXJQ01000234.1 GCA_005779345.1 Actinomycetota bacterium | reverse complement strand
GTTTCTGCATCGTGACCCGCAGGCCGCGACACCGAAGGAGCCGCCCGAGCGAACTGGCCGTGAGGCCCTTGCCCAGGCTGCTTGCCACACCACCCGTCACGAAGACGTGCTTCGCCACGCTCCCGACCTCCGTCACTCCGCTCGATCGACGGTACCACCCTCATCGGCCCGGTCCGGGGATGGGAGCGCGCCGCACTTCCCCGACGCGCGGCCGTGGGTAGCGTCGCCGCGATGCTCCCGGATCGCCCCGCCGGCGCCGCGTCCGATCGTCACCATCGCGCCGTCGCCGACGCGGCCTGCATCGGCGCGATCGCGTGCGCGTTGCGGATTCCGGCGTTGTTCGCCGAGCGTCACTTCCACCCCGACGACGGCACCTACGGCATGTCGGCACTTGCCATGCGCGACGGCAGTCGCCCCTTCGCCACCGTGTTCTCGAGCCAAGGCCCGCTGCACCTCCCGCTCGTCTGGCTCGGCGACGCCGTCACCCTGCGCCAGACCGACTCCCCGCGGGCGTCGTCGGTCGCGTTCGGCATCGCGACCGCCGTGATCGCGTACCTGCTCGGACGACGGATCGGCGGTCGGGCGAGCGGTCGGGCCGGGGGCTGGTTCGCGGGGCTCGCCCTCGCCGCGACCGGTTCGTCGCTGTGGACGTCGGGGCCGATCACCGCCGACGCGCCGACCGTCGCCTTCGTGCTCGGCGCGCTGCTCGTGTCGTTCGCATACGCGGCGCATCCTCGACCGTCGCTCGCCGCCGCGATCGGCGGCCTCGCCGCGGCCGCCGTGCTCTGCAAGCCGGCGGTCGCGGTACTCGGGCTCCTGCCGACGATCTGGGTCGTGGTGCGTGCGCGTCGCGGGCGCGACCTTCTCGTCGCCGCGGGAGTCGCCGTGGCGGTCGGGCTCACCGTGACCGTGCCGTTCGGACCGGCCGACGTGTGGGACCAAGCCGTCCGCTATCAACTCGAGAGCGAACGCGAACGATCGATCGGCCAGAACGCTGCGAAGGTCGTCACCACGTTGTGGTCGCGCGATCTGGTGCTCCTCGGGGCATTCGTGATCACGCTCGCGACGATGCTGATCCGACGCGCCCGTCGTGGTGCCCGCGCGCGCGACCACGGCGGTTCGGACCGGGGCGGGCGTCTGGATGCGGGCGGGCTCGACCGCGGCCCCCTCGCGACGAGCGTGCTCGCCGTGTGGCTGCTCGCCATGACGGCGTTCCTCGTCACGCAGCCGGCGCTGTGGCGCAACCACCTCGCGCACCTCGTCGCGCCGATCGCGTTGTTCGTGGTCGCGGCGACCAGCGACGCCGTGGCCGGCCGCGGTGCAGCGCGACGCGGTTCCCGCGCGGTCGTGATCGTCGGGCTGGTCGCCGGCGCGATCGTGCAGGCGTCGTTTCTCGCGTCGATCCTCGTCCCGCCGCCCTATGGCGGCGCCAACCGCGACGCCGCCGACGCTCTCGAGCGCCTCCCCGAGTCGGCCCGCGTGGTCTCCGACGAGGTCGGGCTCGTCTGGCGATCGGAGCACCGGACCCCCGATGACCTCGTCGACATGTCGATCAAGCAGTTCCAGCAAGGACGCATCGACCTCGAACGCCTCACGCGCGTCGCCGAGCGTGACGATGTCTGCGCGTTCCTCGTCTGGTCCGACCGACACCTGGGCGCGGTCGCCGGTCTGCCGATGGCACTCGAACGCTCCGGCTACACCGTCGTCGAACACTTCGACGGGGCGCGCGGCGCGCGTCGCCTGTGGGTCAAGCGCGACTGCGCGGCCTGACCGGTCAGGGCAGCCGCCCGAGGCGATCGAGCGCTCGGAGTGGCACGATGCGCTCGATCACCGACGAGAACGACGCGAACTCCGAGACGACGTTCAGCGCCAGGACGACGGCGAGCACGCTCCCCCGCGCGAACGCACTGTCCACGCCGAGCACCACGCCGAGTCCCAGCGTGGCACCGATCACGTTCGCTCCCGTGTCGCCCAACATCAGCCGTTCGCGGAGGTCGTCGGGGAGCAGCGCGGCGGTCGCGCCGACGACCGGCGCCACCGCGATCCCGACCGCACCGCCGCCCAGTGCGACGGCGAGCGGGACGTAGGCGATGAGGCTCACCTTGATCACGCGGCCCGGCGCGCGATCGAAGAGGTTCGCGAGGTTCGCGCACAACGCGACCAGCACCGCATCGAGCACGAGGCGGCGGCCATCGGCGAAGCCGGGGGTCGCCACGAGCACGACCGCGACCATGCCGCCACCGGTGAGCTTCACGAACCCCGTCGTCAGCCGACCACGGAATGCGGCCGCGATGTGGCCACGGAACCCTTGACTCCCACCGGTCGCCACGAGGTCGTCGAACAGTCCGAGGAATCCGAAGCCGAACACCGCGAACAGGATCAGCGACCGCTCGATCGTGAGACCCGGCTCGCGTCCGACGCCGAGCGCGCCGATGCCGGCGCGGCCGGCCTCGACGGTGAGCACCGCGAGCATGACGACGACGCCCGCAGCCGTCGGGAGATGACGGGCTCGGAAGTTCGCGCGGTCGAGCACCGGCGCCGCGAGCAGGTCGCGCGACGCGATCACCACGAGGCGCGCAGCGACGAATCCCACACCGAGCGCGACGGCCCATCCCGCCATGTTCAGCGCTCCACGCGCAACAACATGTAGCCCACCGCCGGGGCGAGCGTTCCCAGCATCATCCCGGGGATCGCGATCCCGGAGTCGTTGAGCGCGTATCCGAGCAAGGCGGCGATGGCGATCGCCCCCAGCATCCGATCGAAGGGCGCGAACCGTTCGCGCAACGCGACGAAGGGTCGCGGATGCGACCAGGCGACGATGACCGCGCTCAGCAGCACCGGGATGAGAATGAACCGCCACACCGAATCGGTCAGCGTGCGGAGGTTCTGCGCGAGCTTGCGGTTCACGACGGTGGTCAGGCCCGCGAGGCCGTCGGATCCGATGCGCTCGAACAGGCGCCCGAGGTGGGTGCGGCTGCTCGGATCGCGCGACAGGTCGAGCAAGCCGAGCAGGGTGAGCGCACCCAAGGTCGCCACGGCGGCGATGACGAAGGCCCGCAGACGGATCCGCCAGCCCGCGAGCAGCATCGCCGCGAAGGCCAGCGCCGGGAGCCCGGCGAGGATCCCACCGACATCGGCGCCCCACATCGGCGCGACGTCGACGGCGAGCACTGCCACGAAGAGCACGATCATCGCCGGGAAGGCGAACTGCTTCGGCACCGCGTGGACGAGCATCGCGCCGAGCAAGATCGCCGCGACGATGATCTGGGAGAACGTGACGTTGTTGATACCGCTGAAGCGGCCGGCGATGATCGGCGAGTCGCCGAACACGGTGCTCAGCTGCAGTCGCGACTCGAGCAGGACGACACTCGTCGCGATCACGAGCAGCAACGACACGAGCGGGACCGCGATCGGGACCAGCCACCGTCGATGCCAACGACCGATCACCCCGCCGACGACCGCGGCCGTGCCGAAGACGGCGAGGCTGTACACGGCCGCGCCGTACCGGTGCATCGGCACGAGCGCGATCAGGTACGTGAGGGTCGGAATCGTGAGGATCGCCACCGCGAATGCCTCGAGCAACCGGATCGGCAGTTCCTTCCAATTCGGCTTCAGGAACCGCAGGGCCACGAGGATCGAAAAGATCGACGCCAGCGCGATGAGAGCCGTGGCGATCGGTGCCTGCATCCGGTCGCGGAAGCGGGCGGCCGCGTCGCCGTCGACGAGGAAGTGCAGACGATCTGCCGCGTTACCACCCGATCGAGCGATCGTCACCGCTCGACCCGCGAGTTCGTCGACATCGATCGGCGCGCCGGCGATCGCCGCGATCGTCGGCGCGACGTCGGGGAGGACGACGTAGCCGGGCTGGCGAGTGCTCGCCGACTCCAACAGGCCGGGCGAGTAGCCACCGCCATGGACGCCGAACACCATGAGGCGCGGTGTCGAACCCGGTGCCGATGGTCCGACCACGACGATCGCATCGTCGGGTTCGGTCCGCTCGAGGAGCGCACCGACGAGTTCGTCGGTCGCGGTGAGTGCCGCACGCCACCGGGCGTCACGCTCGTCGCGTGCGATCGAAGGCTCGTACGAACGCGCCCGACGCAATTCGGACGCCTCGACGAGGACCACCGAACGATCGGTCCGGCATCGCGCGTACGCGTCGACCACGGCGGCGGTGTCGTAGCGGTACCCGAACGGGCCACGCGGGTCGTCGCGCAAGAGGGCGTCGGACACCGCGCCGCACGGCACGTAACCGTCACTCGTCATCACACCGAGGGCGGCTTCGCGGCGCCGCTCGCGGAGCGCGGCGTCGAACGGTTGGGTATCGGCGTTGGCCACGACGCCCCGGTCGATCCCGACGGCGGCGAGCGCGTCGCCGAGCGCGCCCGGGGTGCCCTCGAACAGCCCCTCTTCGTTCACCTCGGCGATCTCGTCGATCGCGAGGACCCCGACACCCGATGTGAGCGGATGCGCGGTCCGCCGCTCGAATTCCTCGGCTGCGGTGCGCCCGATCCCCTGCTGCTCGTCGGGTTCGAGCGCGAGCCCGGCGACATCGGACGGACCGAATGCACGCGTTCCCGCGCCCATGGTCGCGTACCCGTCGCCTGGCTGTGTCGCGAGCCGCTCGACGCGCACCGCGAGGTTCGCGACCGCGGAATCGTCGAGCAGGGCGCCGAGATGCTCGAGCGCGTGCGTATCGATGTCGTCCCAGGTGAGTCCGGGGACCGAGATCACGAGCACGTGGCCGGTGGCCGGCCCGACGGTCGCCACCTCGGCACCCGCCGCCGGGTGCGCGCCAACGAAACCCACCGATGTCGCCGCCCCGGCCACCGCGACCCCTGCCACGGCGATACCGAGCGCCGCGAAGCGCGACCTCCTTGGGCGCGACCTCCCTGGGCGCGACCTCCCTGGGCGCGACCTCCCTGGGCGAGCGCGGGTCACTCGGGTCTCCCCGGCCGCAACGCCACACGCGCTCCGAGCAACATCATCGCCGCAAGGTAGGCGACCACACCGATGAAGCCGGCCATCGCGGTCCCGACCGCGGTGCCGAGCCTCGTGTCGTCGATCAGCCGAGCGATCTGCCAGGCCACCAGCCCCGCGACGGCTGCCGCGAGCAGGGCGCGGCCGACGTCGAGATCGACCAACGGACCGTGCAGTCGACGGGCGAGGATCGATCCCAGCGCGATGGCGCCGACGAGGTACGCCGCGCTGTGGCCGAGCCCGAGCCCGACGACGCGTGCCCGCCCGTCGACCGCTGCCGCGACCACGGCCATGACCACGACCCCGGTGATACCGGCGCCGATCGCGACGAGGGCGGGCGTCCGGCTGTCGCCCAACGCGTACGAGGCGCGAGCGAAGAGCAAGAACGCGCCATACGGGAGCAGACCGACCGCGAGTCCCATGAGCGCGGCCGCGACCAACTCGGTCCCCCGTTCGTCGAGCGCTCCGACCTGCACGACCGACAGCGCCGGAGTCGCGGTCGCGACGACGATTGCGCCGACCGGCAGGACGAGCTTGGCCATCGCGGCGAGCGACCAACGCGTCGCCGCGGCGACCTCGTCCGACGCGCCGCGCGCCGCGAGGCGCGCGAGTTCGGGGAGCACCGCGGAGTGGAGCGGCTGGGCGAGGATCGCGTAGGGCGCCAGGAACAGCACGAACGCGCTCTGGTAGGCGACGACGCCACCGGTGACCGTCGCGCCGGCGACGATGGCGGCGCCGAGCAGCAGCCCGGCGATCGAGTGGAGCAACACACCCCAGATCGAATGGCCGACCAAGGCGCGAAACGCCCCGTCGCCGCGCGCGACGCGACGCGGCCGGAGCCGGAACCCCGCTCGTCGCGCGGCGATCACGAGCACCGCAACGAACGCGAGCACCCCGCCGGTACCGGCCAGACCGAGGATGGCGCGTTCACCGCCGCCGAGGTCGAATCCCGGGTCGGGTCCCGCGGCGAGCCGAAACGCGGCGAGACACCCGACCATCACGACGGTGTTCCCGATCGGCGCCAGCGACGTGATCGCGAATCGGCGGGTCGCGTAGAGCGCCGCGGTCGCGATCGCACCGAAGGCGTAGAACACGACCTGGGGCACGAACCAACGCAGCAGGTACTCGACGAGGGCTCGCTGCTCGACGACGTCGGCCCCCGGCGCACCCGCGGTGATCAGCCGGGCGATGAGAGGTGCGGCCGCGACCCCGACGACCGCGACGGCACCCAGCCCGACCACCGCGAGCCACAACAGCCCGCCGGCCAGGCGCTCGGCCTCGACGCGATCGCCGCGGTCGACGAGGTTCGTGAACGTCGGCACCAGCACGGCCGACAAGGCGCCGGCGGCCACGAGTTCGAAGACGACGTTCGAGAACGAGTTGGCGCTCTGGAAGGCATCGCCGAGCGCACTCGCGCCGAGCACGGCGGCGACCACCAGGACCCGGCCGAACCCGATCAGGCGCGACGCCGCGGTTGCGACCCCCATGCCGACCGCGGCGCGGGCGATGCTCGCGCCCGCGGCCGGACGCGGCCGACTCACGCCGCTGACCACTCCGGCGTGCTCCGCCGGGCGCCCGAACCGAACCCGTAGTGACCCACGGTGCCCTCGACGACCTCCTCGAGGGCGAGCACGACCGAGACGCGGCCCTGTGCCTCGTCGACGTCGTCGACCGTCGCCACGGCGTCGCCGAGGTCGCCGGTGACGATCGGGGCGAGCAACACGCCGCGATCGAGCGAGTCGCCCCCCTCGGTCTCGAGGAACACCTCACCGACCACGGTCTCGATTCCCTCGGCATGCAGCGCCGCCGCGAGTGGTTCGAGCAGGGCGCGGTCCGCGAGCACGCTCTCGGCGCCGCCGAGCACGATCGCGCGCCGTCGTCCGACGAGCGATGCGAGGAACGATTCCACCGCGTCGTCGTCGATCGAGATGCGGCCGGCGTCGGCGAGCGCCGCGAGCCGAGCGAACTCGGTATCGCCCGGCGCGGTCGCGTCGGTGGTCGTGGTGGTGTCGCTGCCGATGGGTGCCGCCGCGCGACGCTCCGCGAGTGCCACGCCGAGCTCCTCGGCGAACTCGGTCGCCGGTACGCCGTCGGCGACCGCGTCGGCCTCGATCCACACCACGAGCGGCGCCGCGACGCCGGCCGCTTCGGCCAGATCCTGCTCGGCCGCGACGACATCGGCGTCGATGCCACGCTCGGCGATGATCGCCACCGCGTCGCCGGCGAGGCGCCCGTCGACACTGAAGGGCGCCATCGAGCCGAGGTACGCCGCTTGGCGCTCGAGCGCGCTCTTCAGCTGCTCGTTCTCGTCGCGCGTCTCCTCCGCTTTCGCGTCGACGTCGTCGATCCGGCTGCGCAGTTGGTCGACGATCGCCTGGTCGACGATCGTCGAGCCGATCACGATGCCGATGGTCAGCGCGAGGAACACCGCGACGATCGACACGACATGGAACCGGAAGTTGATCATCGGCGCGCAACGAACGAAGGGGTCATGAGCGTGCCGAGCCTAGAAGGCGTCGCCGAGCCAATCGGTCACCGAATGCCACCAGTCCTTGAGGTTGAGCCAGAAGCCATCGGCGAAGACCCGACCGGCGTCGGTGGCGACCGTCACGATGGTCATCGCGAGCACCGCCGACAGCACGAGCAGCACCAGATCGCCACGGCGAACCCGACCTCGGTAGAGCTGGTGCACCCCCTTGGCGTCGACGAGCACCGGACCGAGCCGGAGCCGCGTCAGGAACGTGCTCGCCATGCCTCGCCGGCCCTTGTCGAGCATCTCCACCATCGTCGAGTGCGTTCCCACCGCGACGATCAGCGTCGCTCCGGCCTCATAAGCGAGCAGCATCGCGACGTCTTCGCTCATCCCTTCGGCGACGAACTCCGCGTAGTCGGCACCAGCCGCGAGGCCCGCCGCGTGCAACTCCTCGCGGCCCGGGGCACGCCCGTCGGGATGCACGTGATGGATGAGTTCCGCCCCGCACCGCAACGCGCGATCGGTGAGCGAATCGAAGTCGCCCGTGATGATGTCGGGTGTGAAACCGATCTCGAGGAGCGCGTCGGCGCCGCCATCGACCGCGATCAAGACGGGTCGATACTCCTTGATGTAGGGCTTCAGGGTCTGGAGGTCGGTCTTGTAGTCGTGTCCGCGCACCACCACGAGTGCGTGCCGACCCTTGATCTCGGTCCGCAGCTCCGGCAGCGTGAGCGGTTCGAAGGTGAGCTCGGCCTCTCGGTCGATGTACTCCAAGGTGTTCACGGCGAAGCGCCGGAGTTCGCTGCCGATTCCGAGGCGAGCCGTCTCCATCGCGGCCTCGATGTCGGCGGTCCGCGGTTCGTTGCCACGCGCGATCGGCTCCCCGCCACGCCAGAGCGCGCCGTCGTGCACCGCCAAGACTTCGCCCTCGCGCACGAGATCGAGCACCTCGGACCCGACGTCGTCGAGTACGACGATTCCCGACTGCACGAGGCGGATCGGACCACCATTGGGGTAGCGACCCGAGATCGACGGCGCCGCGTTGACGACCGCGACCACCCCGGCGGCAATCAGCATCTCTGCGGCCACGCGATCGATGTCGCGATGGTCGATCACGGCGATGCTCCCCGCCGGGAGCGACCTGGCGAGATCCTTGGTCCGCTTGCCCGCGTACGCGGGCCCACTCACCGCATGGGCGGGCGCGATCGCACCGTTGCGCCGGGCCCGTGCCCGAGCTGTCCCGATCCTCATCGCCGCGACGCGGTCGCGCGCCCGGCACGTGCACCCTCGAGCAACTCCAGCGCATGCGACCGTGCGTGCGCGGAATCGTCGACACCCCCGAGCATCCGCGAGAGCGCGCCGACCCGGGCATCGTCGAGCAGCACCTCGACCGCGGCGACCGTTCGCTTGCCCGTGGTCTGCTTGCGGACGTGCAGTTGCGCATGCGCGTGCGCGGCGACTTGCGCGAGGTGGGTCACACACAGGACCTGGTGTCGCTCGCCGAGGCCGGCGAGCGCGGCTCCGATCGCGATCCCCGCCTCGCCGCCGATTCCGGCGTCGACCTCGTCGAAGACGAGCGTCGGGGGCGCGTCGGACAGCACGACACGGATCGCGAGCATCGTGCGCGACAACTCACCGCCGGAGGCGGCCTTCGCGAGCGGACGCGCCGGCTCGCCCGGGTTGGGCGCCAACTCGAACACCACCGCGTCGGCGCCGTCGTCGGTGATCCCGGCGCCGCCACCCGATTCACCGGACTCATCCGACCCGCCGGACCCGCCAGAGAGCAGCGGCTCGACCCGGATCGAGAAGGTCGCGTCGGCCAGCGCGAGCTCGCGGAGACGAACGGTGACCTCGGCCGCCAGGGGTCCGGCACCCGAACTGCGCAGCGCCGTCAGGGTCGAGGCCACCTCGCGCTGGCGCGTCGCCAGCTTCGCGCGTTCGGCCGCGATCGCTCCCGCGCGGTCGTCGTGGGACTCCAGGTCTGCGAGTCGCGCAGCCACCTCGAGGCGGAACGCCACGACGTCGGCAAGGGTGTCGCCGTACTTCCGACGGAGCTCGCGCAGACGGAGGCGACGCTCGCGCACCCAGGCGAGACGTTCGGGGTCGGCGACGACTCCCTCGCGCTCGACACGCAGCTCGAGCGCCAGATCGGCGAGCTCGGCCTGGGCACTCAGGATCCGGTCGCTCAAGTGCGCGAACGGCTCGCGCCCGACGAGCGCACCGGCCGCCGCCGCCAGCGCGTCGGCCGCATCGCCTCCGAGCGCGTCGCGCGCGGTCTCGAGCGCCTCGCGATGGTTCTCGGCGTCGCCGAGGAGCAGGTCCTCGGCCGCGAGGCGCGCCTCCTCGTCGGGGTCGGCGATCTCCGCGGCGTCGATCTCTTCGAGCTGGAACCGCAACAGGTCGATCTCTCGCGCACGCGCCCGGTCGTCGCCTCCGTAAGCCGCGAGCTCGGCGAGGAGCGCCGCCCGGCGCGCGCGCAATGTCGCGAGTTCGCGGCGCGCGTCGCTCGCCGGCGCCCCGCACCACGTGTCGAGGAGGTTCCGCTGCGCCGCCGGAACCAGCAACGACTGCTGTTCGTGCTGACCGTGCAGGTCGACGAGGCGCGCACCCAGCTCGGCGAGCTCGGTCGCGGTCGCCGGACGACCGTCGACGTAGGCCCGCGAGCGGCCCTCACGAGGAACGACGCGGCTGAGGACGACCTCGTCGTGATCGGCGGTGACGAACCGACCATCGACCCGCGCCTCCGAAGCGCCCTCGCGGACGAGCGATGCGTCGGCCCGGCCGCCGAGGAGGAGTTGCAGCGCCTCGACGAGCAGCGTCTTGCCTGCTCCCGTCTCGCCGGTGATCGCGGTCATGCCCGAACCGATCGGGACGGTCAGCTCCGCGATGATGCCGAGGTCGACGACGCGCAGTTCGCTCAGCACGGGTCGCGATCCCGGTCGGGGAGCGCGAACTTCTCGCGCAGGATCTGGTGGAAGCCGCGATCGCGACGGCCGAGGACGTAGACGGGTGCGTCGGCGGCCGTGCATTCGACGCGCGTCCCGGGCTCCAGCGTCCCTCCGTTCTGGCCGTCGACCGCGATCGCGATCGCCCGGTCGGTCACCTCGAACGCGACGACTTCGTCGGGACCGAGCACCAACGTGCGATCGAACAGCATGTGGGGCGCGACGGGTGCGACCACGAGACATCGGTGACGCGGCGAAACGATCGGGCCCCGTACCGAGAACGCGTAGGCCGTACTCCCGGTGGGTGTCGCGACGATCACGCCGTCGGCCGAATAGGTCGTGAACGCGCTCCCACCCACTTCGACCGCGATGTCGACAAGGCGACCCGACTCGACCTTCTCCAGGACCACCTCGTTGAGGGCGACGAGCCGGCGACGCTCGCTCGCTTCGCCCACTACTCCCGGCACGACGATCTCGGCGGCGATCATCATGCGGGGCGTGACGGCGAACTGCTCGCGATCCTCGTCGAGCAACGCCGACAGCGCGGCCGGGAGTTCGTGGGCCTCGAGCGCGGTCAGGTAGCCGAGCCGGCCCGCGTTCACGCCGACGATCGGGACCGGTGCCGGATACACGAGGTGCACGGTGTGGAGCATGGTGCCGTCGCCACCGAGCGCGATGACCAGATCGAGCCCCGCGGCGAACACCTCGTCGGCGACGCCGAGGTCGGGTCGACCGGCGCGATCCGCCGTGCCCGCGGGCATGCGGACCTCGATGCCGCGAGCGGCGAGCGTCTCGGCGACGGCGAGCGAGAGATCCCGGGCCGTGGGTCGATCGGGATGCGCCACCAGGCCCACGGCTCTCATGATCCGCCATTCTGGCCGACCGGGCCCATCGGCGGGGTCGCGCACGCCCGGTCGAGGGCCCCGGGATCGAGGGTGGCGGCCCCGACGCGGCAATGCGCCAGAAACTCGACGTTGCCGTCGGCGCCGGTGAGCGACGAGGCGACCAACGCGACCGTCCCCAGCCCGACCGCTGCGAGACCGTCGATCACCTCCCCGACCACCGCGCGTCGGATCGCGGCGTCGCGCACGACGCCGCCCTTGCCGACGCGCGCCCGGCCCGCCTCGAACTGCGGCTTCACCAGGAGGACGAAATCTGCGGTCGCGCTCGCACACGCGCGCAGTGCGGGCGCGACAGTACGCAACGAGATGAACGAGAGGTCGGCGACGACGAGGTCGACCGGGCCGCCGATCGCCTCAGCGTCGAGCCCGCGCACGTTGGTGCGTTCCATGACGACGACGCGTTCGTCGGTCCGCAACGACCACGCGAGCTGCCCGTGACCGACGTCGACGGCCACGACCGCTGCCGCTCCTCGTTGGAGCACACAGTCGGTGAAGCCTCCCGTCGACGCTCCAGCGTCGAGGACCCGCCGCCCTGCGACATCGAGCCCGAAGGCGTCGAGCGCGCCCGCGAGCTTGTGACCTCCCCGCGACACATACTTGTCGTCGGCGTTCGCGAGACGGACCGCCTCGTCGGCGCCGACCAGACGAGCAGGTGTCGCTGCAGGTGCACCGCCGACGGTGACGCGCCCGTCGCGGATCGCCGCGACGGCATCGGCGCGGCTGCGCGCCAGCCCGCGACGCACCAGCTCCGCGTCGAGTCGCCGCCGCTGCACCGATCGCGCCACGGCTCGTCCCCGCGTTCCGACGCCGCCCGCCCGCAACGCCGGGCTAGGCGCTCGCGCGCTTGTTGGCCCCGGTCGTCTTGGCCCCGGTCGTCTTGGCCCCGGCCTTGGTGGCCCCCGCCTTCTTCGCGACCTTCTTCGCGGTCTTCTTCGCCTGAGCAGGTCGTGTGGCAGCTCGACCCGACTTGGTTCCGCCGACGCGTCGTTCGAGCGCACGCAGGTCGTCTTGGGTAGCGAGGCCGAGCGCACGGACCTGGCGTTGCACCTCGGTCTGGATCACCGCCCGGAGTTCCTCGGCGCGGGCCTGACCCATCGCGACGATCTCGTCGACGGTGTTGGAGGCCTGATCGCGCGCGAGCTGGCCCTGTGCGACCAGGTCGTTCACCAAGCGCCGGACCTGCGCGCGACGCGGCTCGGCGAACTGGGTACCGACCTCGAGCAGATGCTTCCAGTCCGGGCTCTTGGGCAAGGGACTCTTCGGAATCGGGGGCATGCGGACTCCTCCTGGAACACTGGACAGCGCTGGGTGGAGCTGGGTGGAGCGCTCGGTGCACGTCACCGAGGCTGTCGCCGGGCGCTGCACCGATCTGGCGCTGAGCGTAGGGCAGGCCTCGGACCGCTCAGGCGTCGAGTAGCAGGTCCGCGAGCCCGGCGAGGTCGGCGGCGACGAACTCGGGCGGCGGATCGGGGATCGGCTCGTCGTTCTCACGCTGCGCGCCCGCGACACCACTCAGCACGAGGGCGAATCCGCAGCCGAGCCGGCGGGCGAACGCGCCGTCGGTCGAGGGTCGGTCACCGACCATGACCGAGACCGGACCGAAGGTGGTCACGACGAGTTCGGCGAGTGGCGCGTGCGGTTTGCCGGTCACGACCTCGGGCACGCGCCCGGCGGCGGTGGCGATCGCTGCGACGAGCGCGCCGTTGCCGGGAAGGCGCCGGCCGGTCGTCGGGTAGGTCGCATCCTCGTTGGTGACGATGAAGCGAGCGCCTCGGTGCAGCGCGTCGGCGGCGTTGGCGAGGCGGTCGAAATCGAACTCGCGATGCCAGCCGCACACCACCGCGTCGAACGGGCCACCAGCGAAGCGCACCGAGTCGGATTGCGCCCCGGCGTCGACGATCGCGACGAACCCGGCCTCGGTCAGTGCTTCCCGAACGCCCGGCCCCGCGCAGCACAGGATCCGTGCGTCGGCGTCGAGTTCTTCGCGGCACCACGCGCCGGCCGCCGACGCCGACGAAACCACGTCGCCGGGCTCGGCCGCGATCCCGAGACCGGTCAGCTTGGCCGCGACGGTCGCACGTGTCGCCGCGGAGTTGTTCGTGACGAACGCGACCCGCCAACCGGCCCGCCGGAACCGGGCGATCGCGTCGACGGACCCGGCGATCGGCGCATCGCCGAGCCACACGACACCATCGAGGTCGCAACCCAACACCGGCCCGGACACGGCTCGACGCTAGCGACGCGCGACAATCGGCCCCGGAGCGCGGCTGGGCCGGGCCCCGTTCGCCCCACCCTCCGGCCGGATCGAGGAAACCACGTGTCCGAGTTCTCACCCTTTCGCGGCGTCCGGTACGACTGCGAGCGCCTCGGGACCGACCTCGGCCAGGTCGTCGCACCCCCCTACGACGTCATCGACGACGACCAGCGAGCCGCGCTCGAGGCGCACCACCCGCAGAACTCGGTCCGCCTGATCCTGCCCCAAGGCCCCACTGCCGACGACACCGACCCGAGTGCCCGCGCCGCCGCTGCCGGCACGGGCCCGGCCACCCGATACGCAGCGGCGGCCGCACTGCTCGAGGCCTGGCAGGGCGCCGGCGTGCTGCGGCCCGACGCCGACGCGCGCTACTACGGCTACCGCATGGACTTCACGGGGCCACACGGCGACGCGCGCCACACGATCGGCGTACTCGGTGCCTTGCACCTGCCCGCCCGACCCGGCGAAGGCGACATCTTGCCCCACGAGCGAACCCTCCCCAAGGCCAAGAGCGATCGCCTCGACCTGTTGCGCGCGACGCGCATGAACCTCGATCCGATCTGGGGGCTCTCGCCGGCATCGGGGCTCACCGAGCTCATCGACACGAGCGTCGAGCTGTGCAGCGCGATCGACGAGGTCGGGAACCGGCACCGATTGTTCGCGATCGACGACCCCGCGCGCATCGCCGCGATCAGCGCCGCGGTGGCGGGAGCGCCGCTCGTGCTCGCCGACGGTCATCACCGCTTCGAGACGGCCTGCACCTCCCGCGACGAACGACGCGCCGGGCGCGGGGGCGCCGTCGGCGACCCCGGCGCGGACGCGATCCTCTGCTTCGTCGTCGAGCTCGTCGATCACGAGCTGTGCATCCAGGCAATCCATCGCCTCGTCGCGTTACCGCCCGGGCTCGACGTGGTCGCGCGACTCGGCGACGCGTTCGACCTGCGGATCCTCGGCGCCAACGGTCCCGGCGGCGTCGACGCACTCGAGGCCGCGATGCACGACGAAGGCGGGATCGGCCTGGCCTGGGGCGACCACTTGCTGCTCGCGACGCCCCGCCGGGAGATCACCGAACCTGCGCTCGCCGCCTCCGAACCCGAAGCCGTCCGCGGCACCGACGCCGCGCTCGTCGAGGCAGTCGTCGTCGATCGTCTCGGACCCGACGCCCGCTGGACGTACCGCCACGACCTGCACGAGGTCGCGGCGCTGGCAGCCAAGACGCCCGACACCCTGGGGCTGCTGTTGCGCCCGGTCAGCGTCGCCGACACCCGGGCCGCTGCCGTCGCGAGGGTCCGGATGCCCCAGAAGACGACCTTCTTCTACCCCAAGCCGCGCACCGGCATGGTGTTCCGCAGTCTCGATCTCTGACCGGCGGCGGGTCGACGCGGTTCACGCCGAGCCATCGCGTCAGTCGACGCTCCAGGTCGGGCCGCTCGCGAGGATCTTGGCGAGATCCCCCGGGCCCGATCGTTCGGAGGCGGCGACGAGCTGGCGCTGCACCTCGGCGTCGTACACCGGGCGATCGACGTCGCGGAAGACGCCGATCGGTGTGGGCATGTGCGGCCCCGTCGACAGACGCGAGAGCGCGAACGCCAGGGTCGGATCCGCGCGTCGCTCGTCGTGGACGAGCAGCCCTTCGTCGCCGACATCGGCGACCGCCACCACGTGCGGCTCACCGAACTCGTTCACGGCGACGCCGAGCTGGCCGTCGGTACCGAAGCGAATGCGTTCGCCGTGTCGCAACTCGATCAACATGTCGGCGCGGACGTCCTTCTTGAGCAGCCCGCCGAACGCGCCATCGTTGAACACGTTGCAGTTCTGGAAGATCTCGACGAACGCCGCGCCCCGGTGTGCATGCATCCGCCGGAACGTCTCCATCATGTGTTTGCGGTCCATGTCGTGGGTCCGCGCGACGAAGGATGCCTCGGCGCCGAGCGCGACCGACAGGGGGTTGAACGGGAAGTCGACCGAGCCGAAGGGCGTGCTCTTGGTGACCTTACCGACCTCGGACGTCGGTGAGTACTGGCCCTTCGTGAGTCCGTAGATCTGGTTATTGAGCATCACGATCTTGAGGTTCACGTTGCGGCGCAGCGCGTGGCTCAGGTGGTCGCCGCCGATCGACAACATGTCGCCGTCGCCGCCGATCACCCACACGTGCAGATCGGGGCGGGTCATCGCGACGCCGGTCGCGAGCGCGGGAGCGCGACCGTGGATGCTGTGCACCCCGTAGGTGTTCATGTAGTACGGGAGCCGGGCCGCGCAGCCGATGCCCGAGACGAAGACCATCTCTTCGGGTTTCACGGCGAGTTCGGGGAGCACGAACTGGATCGCCGCGAGGATGCCGTAGTCGCCGCACCCCGGGCACCACCTGACCTCCTGGTCGGACTCGAAGTCCTTGCGGGTCAGCGCAATCGGTTCGGTGGTCACGCCATCATCTCCAAGATCTTGGCTTCCATCTCCGCGGCCCGGAACGGCACGCCCTGGACCTTCGTGAAGCTCACGGCATCGACGAGGTACTCGGCACGCACCAGCCGACTGAGTTGTCCGAGGTTCATCTCCGGGACGAGGACCTTCGGGTAGCGGCGAAGCACGTCGCCGAGGTCGGCAGGGAACGGGTTGAGGTGCACGAGGTGCGCCGAGGCGACCGGCAAGCCGCGAGCCCGGATGCGACGCACGCCGGCCTGGATCGAGCCCCAGGTACTCCCCCAGCCCAGCACGAGCACCTGGGCGCCGTCCTCGTGGTCGACCTCGACCCCGGGGATGTCGTGCGCGATCCGGGCGACCTTCTCGGCGCGCAGGCGCACCATCCGGTCGTGGTTCTCGGGCGAATAGCTGATGTTGCCGCTGCCGCCCTCGCCGTCGAGTCCGATGCCTTCCTTCTCGATGCCACCGATGCGGTGCTGGAGCCCCGCGGTCCCCGGGATGGCCCATGGTCGGGCGAGCGTCTCGGGGTCGCGCAGGTACGGCAGGAACTCGGTGCCCGCGTTCGGCTCGGTCGCGAACGCCACCGAGATGTCGGGGAGCGCGTCGAGATCGGGGAGCAGCCACGGTTCGGCACCGTTGGCGAGGTACCCGTCGGTGAGCAGCATCACCGGCGTGCGGTACTTGATCGCGAGCCGGCAGGCTTCGAACGCCGCGTCGAAACAGTGCGACGGCGTCTTCGCAGCGACGATCGGCAGGGGGCATTCGCCGTGCCGGCCGTACATCGCGAGCATGAGATCGGCCTGTTCGGTCTTGGTCGGCAATCCGGTGCTCGGGCCGCCGCGCTGCACGTCGACGAGGACGAGCGGGAGTTCGAGGCTGACGGCGAGTCCCATCGCCTCCGACTTCAGGTCGACGCCGGGGCCACTCGTGCCAGTGATGCCGAGCGCTCCGGTGAACGACGCGCCGATCGCCATCGCGGCCGCGGCGATCTCGTCTTCGGCCTGGAGCGTCTTGACGCCGAAGTTCTTGTGCTTGGACAGCTCGTGGAGAATGTCGGAGGCGGGCGTGATCGGGTAGCTCGCGTACACCAGCGGCAGATTCGCCTTCTGCGATGCGGCGATGAGCCCGTACGCGGTGGCGAGGTTCCCGATGATGTTGCGGTAGTTCCCGGGCCGCAGCGTCGCGGGCCGGACCTCGTAGGGATGGTCGAAGAGTTCGGCGGTCTCGCCGAAGTTCCGGCCGGCCTTGAACGCCGCGAGGTTCGCCGCGAGCACCTGCTCCTTGTCCTTGAAGCGCGACTCGATCCACTCGATCAGCGGCGCAACCGGACGCGTGTACATCCAGCAGAGCAACCCGAGCGCGAAGAAGTTCTTGGAACGCTCCGCGTCGCGCGGCCGGACACCGAGGTCCTTGGTGGCCTCGACCGTGATCGAGGTCATCGGCACGACGTAGAGGTTGTAGGCATCGAGGCTGTGGTCCTCGAGCGGGTTCTGGGTCAGACCGGCCTTGTCGAGATCGCGCTGGGCGAAACTGTCGCCGTTCACGATCAACGTCGACCCCGGCGCGAGGTCGGAGAGGTTGGCCTGCAAGGCCGCCGGGTTCATCGCGATCAACACGTTCGGCCCGTCGCCCGGGGTCACGATGTCGTGATCGGAGATGTGGACCTGGAACGACGAGACCCCGGCGATGGTGCCCGCCGGGGCCCGGATCTCGGCCGGATAGTTGGGCAGGGTTGCGAGGTCGTTGCCGAACGCCGCCGACAGCTCCGTGAAGCGATCTCCCACCAGTTGCATGCCGTCACCGGAGTCGCCGGCGAACCGGATCACGACCCGATCGAGCGTCTCGACCCGCGGATCCGAAGGTGTCTCTACGGTCACCGTTGACCTTTCTCGCCAAGCCTGCAGTGTCTCGCCGTGCTGCGGCGTGGACTTCGATCGTACCCGCACCTGACTGGGCGTCAGACACGCAGGCGCGCCCCGGCGCGCGCCAGGTCTCAGTCGGCCCCGAGTGCCGCGAGGCGCGCGCCCGCCGACTCGACCAACCGACGGCGCGCCCGCCGGTCGCCCGCGCGCGCGACGCGTTCGGCGCTCACCTCGACGCGCGACGCCGTGACGCCGCCGGCGCGGAAGAAGCGGCGCTGCACCGCGCCGAGCACGACCACCTCGTCTCCGGCCTCGAGGCGCTCCAACCACGCCGGCGGATCCGCGAGCGCGACGGGAACCGACCGCGCCGGCTCCTCGGGGGTACGCGTCGTGACCTGCAACTGCGCGAGCACCGTGCCCGACGCGAGCGTGCGCAACGCCGGAGCGCTCGACAGCGTGCCGGCGATGACCGTGACGTTCATGGGTTTGCCCTTCGACGATGTCGTGCGCGCGTGACGCACGTGACTCGGCGGCGGCCCGGAAGGGCCGCGCCCGGGGAAGGGGAAGAGATGCTCGGGGAAGGTGCCGATCGTACCGGGGGGCAACGACAACCCCCGCGCCCTCGGTTCAGCGCGCCCTCGGTTCAGCGCGTCCTCGGTTCAGCGCGCGCCGAGGGCCGCGAGGCGTTCGGCCACGTCGGCGAAGCCGCGCTCGCGCTTCGACACCTCGCCGAACCAGCGGCGGGCCGCCGGGGCGTTGCCGGCGCGGTCGTAGAGGTCGCCGAGCGCGTACCAGAGGCGGAGGTGATGATCGAAGCAGCGCTTCGGCGGCGCCGACTTCTTCTCGAGGAGGTCGATCGCCGGGCCCAGCTTGCCGCGGTCCGCGAGCGAGCCGGCGAGGACGATGCGTCCCTCGGTCACCAACTCGGCGGAGGGTGACGCCAAGGCGAGTTCGTCCCACAGTTCCTCGACGCGACCGTGCTTGCCTCCCGCACGCCAGCAGTCCATCAGGACGGGATGTTGCTCCACCGAGTTCGACAGGTCGACGAAGTGCTCGAGGGCCTTGCGTGCAGCGGGAAACTGACCGATGCGGTAGTGGCACAACCCGAGGATCTCCTGGACGCCGGCGGCGTCGGGGTAGGCCACGGCGAGCGGTCGGAGGAGACGCAGCGCTTCGCGCTCGCGGCCGGCGGCGAAGAGTTCCCCCGCCCGGGCGAGCTGGTCGAGCACCTTGGTCCGTTTCGGACCGGCGAGACGCGCCAGTTCCTCGACCGCCTCGGACTGCTGGCGACGGCGGCGACGCGCGGGATGCTCCCGAGCGGGCTTGGCTCGCGTGGGCGCCGCGGCGGTCTTGCGCGTCGGCGCGGTCCGCTTGACCCGCAACGCTTCGCGCTGCGTGCGCGCCGGGCTCGCGCCGCGTGGCGCTGCCGACTCGGCATCATCGCTGCGGTACTTCGGCGACGGATAGTCGACCCAGCGCTTGATCGTCGGCGCGTCTTCGGTCCCCGGACGGGGCCGGCGGACCGGCGCCGAACGATCGTCACGTTGATCGCGACCCTGGCCCCGCGCGTCGCGAGCCTGGCCCCGCGCGTCGCG
>SXJQ01000233.1 GCA_005779345.1 Actinomycetota bacterium | reverse complement strand
GGCGTCGAGGCATACAACAACTTCATGTGGGAGGAGTTCTGCGCCCCCGACCGCACGCGCCTCATCGGCCTCGCCCAGATCGGCACGACGGGCATCGACGACGCGGTCGACACGCTGCTCAAGGCGAAGGCGCGCGGTTTCAAGGGCGTGATCCTCGGAGGTTGGCCGTCGGCGCTCGACACGATCTCCGACATCGACGACGCGTTCTGGGCCGCGGCGTGCGCCGAAGACATGCCGATCGCGATCCACATCTTCATGAAGGGCCGCGCGGCACGCATCGCCGACCGACAGGCCACGACCAAGGCGGGCGGACCCGCGTACTACCAGACGAAGAACACGGCGCCGACCGCCACGCGCGCCAAGGCCATCGGCGGGCTCGCGAACCTGTTCGGGACGGTGCCCGACACGATCAGCCAGTACATCTTCAGCGGCGTGTTCGACCGGTTCCCCGCGCTGCGCGTCGCGTTGATCGAGACGGGCGTCGGCTGGATTCCGCATTTCCTCGAGTCGATGGACGACCGTTACTGGCGCAACCGCGGCTGGGGCGGGATCGATCTCGCCAACCCGCCGTCGTACTACTGGTTCTCCAACATGGCCGCGAGCTATGTGAGCGACCCGGTGGGGATCCGCCTCCGCTACGACGTCGGGGTCGACAACATGATGTGGTCGTCGGACTACCCGCACCACGTGAACGACTGGCCGTACTCGCGCAAGCTCATCAACCTGACGCTCGGCGGGGTCGCGGCGGAGGAGCGGGCCAAGATCATCGGCGGCAACGCGGCGCGGATCTTCGGGCTCTGAGCTCGCGGCGACCGAGCGCGTCGTGCGGGCCGACCTCAACGCACTCGCGGCTGCGCGGCCGCGTCTCACGCCTGCGGGAACCGCGGTCGATCCGGTCACCGCGGAGGTGATCCGCAACGGCATGGAGACCATCTGCTTCGAGATGGCCGTGTACGTGTCGCGGACCGCGACGACACCGATCCTGAACCAGAGCAACGAACGCAACGCCTCGATCCTCGACCGGCAGGGTCGGCTCGCGGCCGTGTCGGTCGGTGTCCCGCAGTTGATGCTGAGTTCGTCGTTGCCGGTGCGGTTCTGCCAGGACTTCTTCGGTGATCGCATCCGACCCGGCGACGTGTTCCTCGCCAACGATCCGTATCACGGCGGCGGGCACCTCCCCGACTACAACGTGTTCGCGCCGGTGTTCTTCGACGGCCGCAACGTGTTGATGGCGAGCATCCAGTGTCACCACGGCGACACGGGCGGCTCGGTCGCGGGTGGCTACAACGTCACCGTCGACAGCATCTGGGGCGAGGGTGTGCGATTCCCGTGCATCCGCGTCGTCGACGAAGGTGTCGAGCGCGACGATCTGTTGTACGCGCTCGGCGCGAACAACCGAACGCCGACCCACCTCGGCGACCTGCGGTCGCAGATCGGTTCCGCGCAACTCGGCGTGCGGCGGCTCCACGATCTGCTCGACCGCTTCGGCGCCGACGCCGTCGAGGCCGCCGTCGACTGGTTCATCGACTCCACCGCGAGGCGGTTCCGCGACGAGATCGCCGCGTGGCCCGACGGCGTCTACGTCGCCGACGCCTACGCCGACCACGACCCATGGGGCAACGAAGACGTGCGCATCCACGTAACGGCAACGGTGTGCGGCGACCGCCTCGGCGTGGACTTCGACGGCACCGATGCGCGCCCGCACCTCCAGGCGTGGTCGTCGTACGGCAACGCCCGGGGGTTCACGATCGCGCAGATCGCGTGCATGGTCGATCCGTCGATCCCGAAGAACGAAGGGTTCTTCGAGGCGATCGACATCCACATCCCCGAGGGTTGTGTGTTGAACCCGCCCTACGGCAAGCCGGTGAGTGCCGGGACGCACCATCCGGGTACCGAGATCGGCGACGCGCTCGCGCGGGCGCTCGCCCCGGTCGCCGGCGGCCGGTCGGTACCCCAGACCTACAAGACGGGCATTCCGACCGTGATCACGGGGACGGACCCGCGCTCGGGTCTGCCGTTCACCGACCACTCGGCGGAGGTCTACGCCGGCTGGTGCAACGCCGCGGCCGGCACCGACGGGTGGGGCGCGGTCGCGGCCAGTTTCGGCAACCTGTGGAAGGCATCCGCCGAGATCAACGAGAGCATCTATCCGCACGTGCAGTGGAGTCGCGACTACCGGACCGATTCCGGTGGCGCGGGGGAATGGCGGGGCGGGCTCGGCAGCCACTACGAAAAGGAGGTCCGCGCCGACGCGCGTGTCTACACCTACGTGGTCGGGATGCGACATCCGATGCCCGGCATCGCCGGTGGATGCGACGGCAGTCCCAACGAACTCGTGATCCGTTACGGCGCCGACGACGCCGAGCGCGTCGCGCACACCGCGGACCATGTTCCGATCGCCGCCGGGCAACGCATCATGTTCGACTACGGGGGTGGCGGCGGTTACGGCGATCCGTACCGCCGCGATCCGGCGGCGGTGCTCGACGATGTGCTCGACGAGTACGTGAGCGTCGAGGGCGCCGAACGGGACTACGGCGTCGTGCTCACGGGGTCGCTCGCCGATCTGACCCTCGGCGTCGACGTGGCCGCGACGGCGTCGGCCCGCCGCGCCCGCTCGACCCCCTGATCCGGCCCGCCACGAGGGCACCAACCACCGTTCCGGCGTCGTCGGGCCGCGCCCACGGCGCAGCGACGACGCCGGTACGCAACGCTTCGACATGCGCCACGACCTCGGAGCGCAGGATGATGGGCTCATGACCGTTCTCGACTGGTATCGGCTGTTCACCTGGCTCGCGTTGACCGCGCAGGCGGCAGTCGTCGCGCTGGTCGCGCTGTTGGTCGCTGCGCAGTTCGGTGGCCGCGCTCGGCGCGCGCTCGATGCCGTCGCCGACGCACTCGCGGCGCAGGGCCTCGCGCTCGCCGCTTT
>SXJQ01000232.1 GCA_005779345.1 Actinomycetota bacterium | reverse complement strand
GTGATCGACTCGCTCCAGCTCACCGCGAACTACAGCGTCGCGACCCCGGTCAACTGGAAAGACGGCGACGACGTCATCATCGTCCCCGCGCTCTCCGACGAGGACGCCAAGGGCAAGTTCCCGAAGGGCTGGAAGGCACTCAAGCCGTACCTGCGCATCACGCCGCAGCCCAACAAGTAGGCGCGGACTCGGCGAGGCGCGCGGCCGAGCGCGCGCGACGTCAGGATCGGGCGTCAGGATCGGGCGCCAGGATCAGGCGCCAGGATCAGGCGGCGAGGAACGGCGCCGGGTTGGTCGGGATACCGAGCAGGCGCACCTCGAAGTGGAGGTGCGGCCCGGCCGACAACCCGGTGTTCCCCACGGAGCCGATCGTCTCGCCCGCGCGCACCGTCTGTCCGACCGACACGGCGAATCGCGACTGGTGCGCATAGAGCGTGGCGTACTGGTTGCCGTGATCGATGATGGTGCAGTTGCCGTACCCGCCGCGCTCGCCCGCCCAGACCACGACGCCGTCGGCCGCCGCGACGATCGGGCGACCGTGCGCCGCGGCCATGTCGACGCCCTGGTGGAGACGACGGACCCCGAGGATCGGGTGCAGCCGCGGCCCGAACCCCGACACGATCGGCCCCGGGACCGGTCGGGTCACGACGAGCGTCGAACGGGTCTGGCTCGCCTGACGGGCCGAGAGCATCTGCGCGATCGAACCCGACTCGGCCACGAGCCGCGCGAGTTCGTTCTCGTACTCGCCCTTCTGTGCCTGGATCCGTTCGAGGACGCGCTGCTCGTCGGCTTCGGCACGCGCGAGGTCGCCGCGGCGGTCGGCCTGCTCCTCGCGCAGATCGGCGACCCGATGCTGTTCGACCCGCGCGCGTTCGACTGCGGCATCGGCGAGCGCGCGACGACGTTCGGCGCGGTCGGCGAGCTCACCCAATCGATCCGCGGCCTGCTCCACCGCGCGGAGCGATCCCTGCCGGACCCGCGCGACGTGTTCGAGGTACTGGGATTGCGCGGCCGCGGTCGAGAAGTCGCCTTCGAGGAACACCGCGACCGAGTCGAGACCGGCAACGGGTTCACCCTGCACGTAGAGGTCGACCACGCGCGACCGCGCGACCTCGCGCGCACGGCGCACGTCGTCGCGGCGTTCCTCGAGTTCGTAGTAGAGCTCGTAGAAGCGCCCCGCGGCGGTGTCGGAGTCGTCGGCCGCCACCGCGAGTGCGGCCTCCGCCGCGGCGAGTTCGGCATCGAGTCGCTCCAGCTCGGCTTCGGCCTCGGCCCGTCGCGCGCGGGTACCCGTCAGTTCGGCGATCGTCTCCCGCTCGGCGACCCCGGCCTCGCCGATCGCCTCTTCGAGCTCGCTGCGCCGATCGGCGTCGGTGCTGTCGCCGGCACCGGCGTCGGCCCCGATACCGGCCCCCGGGCCCGCGGCCACCCCGACCGCGACGAGGATCCCGACCAACGCCGGGGCCCCACGGCCCACAACCGTCACTCGTCGTCGCACCCACATCTCCTGCATCGTAAGCAACGGAGGGTTCGGTACCCCACCGTGGGGCTCGCCACCTGCTCGTATCGGCACGAACGCCCCCGAACTCGACCGCGGGGTGCCAGTGCAATGCCGGCGGATCGGACACCCCGGCCCCACATGAAACGAACGTTGAGTGGAGAACCCGAATATCCGGGTGGACCACTCAACGTTCGTGGCGGAGGGTCGTTCGTCCGGGAACTCAGACGTCGAGGAACCGGCGCAGGCCGACGATCGAGCCGACGAGGCCGATGAGCGAACCGAGGGCGAGCACCAAGGTCCCCGCGAAGAACGCGTCGCTCGAGGTCACGAAGAACGTGTCGAACACCCCCCGATTGAGGTTCCCGACCGAGTCGGCGAGGACCCCCTTCAAGAAGTAGACGATCCCGAACGCCGCACCCGCGCCGAGCAGACCCTGCACCAGCCCTTCGGCCATGAACGGGACGCGGACGAACCAGTTCGACGCGCCGACGAGCTTCATGACCTCGATCTCGCGCCGTCGCGCGTAGGTGGCGAGGCGAATCGTGTTCACGATCAAGAACAGCGCCGAGGCGGCGAGCACCACCACCATGATGAGGAACGCACGAGCGATCCAGACGCTCACGCGCCGAATGTTCTCGGCCACCTTCTCGGGGCTCAACACCTTGTCGACGCCGGGGCGCGCCTCGAACAGATCGGCGGCCTCCCCGGCGAACTCCGCGTCGGCGAGTTGGGCGCGGAACGACGTCGGGAGGTCTTCGGGGAGGATCCCCTCGGTGACCTCGGGTCGGTCCTTGAAGATCTCGTTGAAGGTCGCGAACGTCTCGTCGCGGTCGAGGTAGCGAAAATCGCTCACGAGACCGTCGCGCTGCGCGGCGAGCATCTGCGCGTCGACCGCGTCGATCTGGGTCTGCGTCGCGTCGACGTTCATGTAGACGTCGAACTCGATCTCGGCCCGGATGCCGCTGATGCCGTGCGCGACGAGTCGGTTGATCAGCAACGTCGCGCCCAACAGCGACATCGACACCGCGATCGTGAGGATCCCCGCGATCGTCATCATGAGGTTGCGGCGGAGCGAGATGATGGTCTCACGCGCGAAGTACGCGAGTCGCGACATGTGCGACGGCCTCCTCGTTCTGTCTCGGGATCGACGTCACGCGCCGACGCCGTACACGCCGCGCGCCTGGTCGCGCACGAGCGTTCCCTGGTCGAGTTCCAGCACGCGGCGGCGCATCGCGTCGACGATGCGCTGGTCGTGGGTGGCCATCACGACGGTCGTCCCGGTGCGGTTGATCCGATCGAGCAGACGCATGATGCCGACGGTCGTGGCAGGATCGAGGTTCCCGGTGGGCTCGTCGGCGAGCAGGATCAACGGACGGTTCACGAACGCGCGGGCGACCG
>SXJQ01000231.1 GCA_005779345.1 Actinomycetota bacterium | reverse complement strand
GCGTCGCCGTCGACGGCCTCGATCTCGATCTCTGCCGGGAGGTTGGTGCCGGTATTGGCCTCGTCGAACATCGTGAGGGGCGCCATCTGCGAGTAGCGCAGGTTGTCGTCGCGGTAGGTACGGAAGATGCCGCGCGCGATCGCTTCCTTGTCGCCGCCGCCGGTGACGACGAACTCGCCTTTCTTGCCCTTCACGAGCGCGGTGCCGGTGTCCTGGCAGCTCGGGAGCACGCCCCCCGCGGCGATCGCGGCGTTCTTCAGCAACTCGAGCGCGACGAATCGGTCGTTGGGCGAGGCGTCGGGGTCGTCGAGGATCCGGGCGAGTTGTTCGAGGTGCTGCGGCCGAAAGAGGTGCGCGATGTCGAACATCGCCTGCGCCGTGAGCAACGTGATGGCCTCGGGCTCGACCTGTAAGAACCTGCGTCCGCCCGCCTCGAAGGTGGAGACGTGGTCGCCGGTGAGCTTGCGATACGGCGTGGTGTCGGCACCGGTCGGGAGGAGGTCCTGGAACGCGAACTCGGCCATGCGGTCACGGTATCGCCGCAGTCAGGTGCTCGGTCGAAACGGTCGCTACCTGCGCCGCGTGCGGGTCTGGGCCCGGTGCTTCACGGTCTTTTCGATGTACTCGTACGCGTCGGGGGTCTTGCAGCCGGTCTCGCCGTGGTCGACATCGATCGTTCCGATGTCGTCGGCGGCCGCGAGCGCAGCTTGGCGACAGTCGGGAATGCCGGTGCCGATCGCGATCACGACGCCGTTCATCTCGTGCCGAACCCGATTGGGTCGGTCGTGGATCTCGCGCGTGATCTGGCGCAACAGGCCGCGCGCCTCGATCTCGTCGATGCCGTCGCTCAGCGCGAGGTGCGCGGTGACCGCCCAGCCGAGGCTCGCGACCCACTCGCCCTTGCGGTCGCGCCAGTCCTTGGCCCGGCTCGGCGCGATTTCGGAGCGCCCGACGGGCGATGCCGCAGCCTCGACAAGTAGGTAGTTGTCGCAGTCCTTCGCCCACGTGTCGGCGACCTTGGCGGTGAGTCTCGCGGGATCCGCGATCTTGGTGGCGAGCACCCGCGCGTCGTGATTGCCCGTGGCCCAGAGCGCGAGCGCGAGCGCGTGGTCGACCTTGATCTGCTTGGCGAGGTTGGCCAGGCTGGTCGCGCTCACCCCGTAGCTCGGCGCGGTGACGCCGTGACGGAGGTTGATCTGCCGGTGCTGCTCGGTACCGGCGGCTTCCAGGGCGGCCAGCGCCTCGGCGAGATCCATCATTTCCCCAGAATCGTTCGGGCGCGATCGCGCAACTCGTACTTGAGGACCTTGCCGGTGGCGTTCAACGGGAGCGCGTCGACGATCTCGATGCGGCGCGGCGCCTTGTAGTTCGCCATCTGGTCGCGACACCACGCGATGATCTCGTCGGACGTCGCGGCGACGCCGTCGCGGAGCACGACATATGCCCAGCCGACCTCGCCGAGACGGTCGTCGGGGACACCGACCACCGCCGCTGCGGCGACCGCGGGATGCTCGCGCATCATCGCCTCGATCTCGGCCGGATACGCGTTGAATCCGCCGACGATGAACATGTCCTTGGTGCGGTCGGTGATCTTGATGTAGCCGCGTTCGTCCATCGTGCCGATGTCGCCACTGTGCAGCCAGCCGTCGTCGTCGATCGTGGCCTTCGTCTCGGCATCGTCGTCGAGATAGCCGAGCATCACGTTGTATCCGCGGATCACGATCTCGCCGGGCTCGTTGCGCGGAACCTCGCGGCCGGCTTCGTCGACACACCGGACGTCGACGCCGGGGATCGCCCGACCGGAGGTCGTGGCGATCGTCTCGGGGTCGTCGTCGTGCCGGCACATCGTCGCGATCCCGCATACCTCGGTCAGGCCATATCCGGTGACGATCGTCTCGAAGCCGAGGCGGTCGCGCATCTCGACGATCATCGAGACCGGGATCGCCGCCGCGCCGGTGACCGAGAGACGGAGCGTGGAGAGATCGAATCGGTCGAGGTCGTCGCGGGCGAGGATCGTCTGGAACAACGCGGGCGGTCCGGGAAGGAACGAGATCCGGTCGCGCGGAATCCGCTCGAGCACCTGTTCGGCGTCGAAGACGGCGTGCGGCAGCAGGGTGCAGCCGTGCATCAGGGAGGCGAGGATGCCGGCCTTGTAACCGAACGCGTGGAAGAAGGGGTTGACGACGAGGTACCGATCGCCGGCGCGAGCGCCGACGACATCGGCCCAGGTGCGGAACGCACGGAGGTTCTGCGCGTGCGTTGTGCGGACACCCTTCGGATGGCCGGTCGTTCCCGACGTGAACAAGATGTCGCTGACGTCGTCGGGCCGGACAGCCTCGGCGCGTGCCACAGCGACGTCTCGATCGACCGAGCCGCCGGCCGCGATGAAGTCGGCGAAGGTGGTGGTTCCGTCGGGAGCGTTACCGCGCAGCACGACGATGGTCGAGAGGTCGACCAACTCGCGCGCCGGATCGACCGCGGCGCGGAGGAGCGCGACGTAGTCGGTGTCGAGGAACTCCGTGACCGTGGCGAGCACCCGGGCGCCGCTGCGCCGCAGCACGTACGCGGCCTCGGCTCCCTTGAATCGGGTGTTGAGCGGGACGACGATCGCGCCGGCGCTGTGCGCTCCGAGGGCGACGACCGGCCACTCCCAGACGTTCGGTGCCCAGATCGCCACGCGATCGCCGGGTTCGACGCCCGCGGCGATGAAACCCCGGGCGGCATCGAGCACGCGCGCGGCGAAGTCGGTGTAGGTGATCGTCGTGTCGTCGCTCGCGTCGACGAAGGCCTCGGCGCTGCCGTGCCGTTCGGCGGCGATGCGCACGAGGCGCGGTGTGGTCCCGAACTCGAGGTCGCCGCGCACGTCGTCGGCAGCCCGGGGCGCGGCAGTCACCGCGCCCGCCTTCGATTCGCCCCGCAACGCTTCCGACGCATCTTCCGACCATATCCGCGACCGAATCCCTCGGCCGATGGGGAGGTCGAGTCGGGTCGGTTCGGCGCTGCGGGCGGGCCGGCGCTCAGAGCCGGTCGCGGTCGAGCGGCTCCCATCGGGCCGGTCGGCGTTCGGCGAACGCGCGCGGACCTTCGTCTTGATCGGGATGCCCCCACATCGCCACCAACTGTTGCGCCCCGGCCCGACACGCCGCGGTCAACCCGGTCTCGAACGCGGCCCACAACGCCTGTTTCGACAGCGCCATCGCAGTGGGGGAGTTGCGAGCGATCGTCTCGCCGAGCGCTTGGGCCCGCTCGCGGAGCGCGGGTCCGGCGACGACCTCCCCGACGATGCCGAGTTGGCGCGCACGTTCGGCGTCGATCCGTTCGTGGCGACCGACGAGGGCCATTCGCAGGATCGTCTCCATCGGTGACTGACGGGCGAGCGCGATCCCCTCGAACGCGACGACCTGGCCGATCGAGACGTGCGGGTCGACGAAGGTGGCGGTGTCGGCGGCGATCCGCACGTCGGCGTCTGCGACGAAGTGAAGACCCCCTCCCGCGCACACCCCGTTGACCGCGGCGATCACCGGCTTCCAGACCCGGAGGTGCCAGGCGGTGAACCGGAGTGCGGCGTCGCGGGTCCGCCGGGAGTGCTCCCGCAGCGCGGCGCGGTCGTGGGCGAGGGCGATGACGTCGAGTCCGGTCTGGAACGCCGCGCCGTTGCCGGTGTTGACGATCACGCGCACCGCCGGGTCGGCGTCGAGCTCGAGCCAGGCGGCTTCGAGTTCGTCGAACATCGTCGCGTCCATTGCGTTGCCGACCTCGGGTCGGTCGAAGATCAACCATCCGACGGGGCCGTCGCGTCGGACCTCGACGCGCGTGAAGTCGGTCATCGCCCGGTGAAGTCGGGCGCACGCTTCTCGGCGAGGGCGCGCATACCTGCCTTGAAGTCGTCGCTGCGACTCGACAGTTCGAGCGCGAGGGCTTCGCGTGCGAGGTGCGCGTCGAACGATGCGTTCTGACCCTCGTGCAGCAAGGTCTTGGTGAGCCCGAGCGCGACGGTGGGTCCGGAGGCGAGGCGTCCGGCGAGCGCGTCGGCGGTTGCCGCGACCTCAGGCGCGGAGACGGAGCGCGCGACGAGGCCCCATCGCTCTGCGGTCACGCCGTCGATTTCATCGCCGAGGAGCAGCATCTGCTTGGCGCGCGCGACTCCGATGAGCCGCGGGAGGAGCCAGGTCGCGCCGGAGTCGGGCGTGAAGCCGCGGGCGACGAAGGGTTCCCACAGCCGCGCGTCGTCGGCGACGACGCAGAAGTCGGCGGCGAGGGCGAGGTGCAGTCCGATCCCGGCGGCGAAGCCGCGCACCGCGGCGACGACGGGAACCTGGATCGTCGCGACGAGTGAGACGAGACGATGGGCGTGCGTGGGCAGCCGGCGTTGCGTCGCTCCGGTGCGGAGCTTCGCTCCACCGCGACCGCCGAGGTCGAAGCCGGTGCAGAAGTCGTTGCCGGTGCCGGTGAGGACGATCGCTCGCACGCGCTCGTCTTCGTTCGCCGCTTCGAGCACCTCGATGAGGTCGTCGATCATCCCGTCGGTCAGCGCATTGCGGCGCTCCGGTCGATCGATCGTGATGTGCAGCACCGGCCCGTCGAGGCGAAGGCCGAGTCCGGTCCGGTCGGTGTAGTCGCCCGCTGCCGAGCCGAGTGTCGCGGTATCGTCGCCGGGGCCGTCGTGGCTCACGGGCGCAGGCTATTCGCCGGCGCATTCGCCTGCGAGCCGGTCGCGCGCCGAGAATGCGCGCGTGACCACGACGTACGACCCGTTCGATCACGACTTTCTCGAGAACCCGTATCCCTCATACCAGCGGATGCGCGACGAGACACCGGTCGCGTACAACGAACGCCTCGATCTCTACGCGCTGAGTCGGTTCGACGACGTGTGGAACGCGGTGCACGAGCCGCTGATCTTCTCATCGGCGCAGGGCATCTCGCTGTTCCTCGGGACCTCCGATCCGCCGCAACTGATCGAGATGGACCCGCCCCGGCACACCGGCTACCGCAAACTCGTCGCTCGCACCTTCACGCCGATGCGCGTCGCCGCGATGGAGCCGATGGTGCGCGAGTTGACCCGCAAGTGGCTCGCCACACTGGCGGAGCGGACCGAGTGCGACCTGATCGGCGACTTCGCCGCCAAGCTGCCGATGGACGTCATCTCCACCATGGTCGGGGTTCCCGGCGCCGACCACGATCGGCTCCGTGGGTGGGCCGACCAGATGCTCGAGCTCGATGCCGACGCGCCGGCGCCGGGCGACGCGGAGTTTGCGCCGGGGAAGTACGCCGGCGCCGGGGCGATGGCCAAGATGGGCTCGTACTTCTATGCACTGATCGCCGACAAGCGCACGCACCCCGACGACGACATGATCTCGGCATTGCTCGAAGCGGAGATCGACGGCGAGCGATTGAGCGACCTTGACGTCGCCGGCTTCTGCGTGTTGCTCGCGAGCGCCGGCAACGAGACGACGCCGAAGCTGATCGGGCACATGGCGTATCACCTCGATCAGAACCCGACGCAGCGCGCCTTGCTCGACTCCGACCCGACGCTCGTCGCCGGCGTCGTCGAGGAGACGACGCGCTACGACGCGTCGAGCCAGATGCTCGCGCGAACCCTCACCCGCGACGTCGAGCTCCACGGGGTCACGATGC
>SXJQ01000001.1 GCA_005779345.1 Actinomycetota bacterium | reverse complement strand
GCCGGGCCGGTACCAGAACACGTCGTCGCGACCGTCGCCGTCGAAGTCGCCCGGAATCGAGCGATACGCGCCGCCCACGTTCACCGCCGGGCCCGACGTGAACGCCGCCGACACGATCGGGACACCGCGCGCCTTCAGCCAACTCCGATAGTTCGTGAGCCGCGCGTAGACCGACGGCTCGTCGCCGCAGCCATTGCCGTACGACACGGTGCCGACGAGGATGAGGCCCCGCGGTCCGTCGACGACGAGCGGGCCGCCACTGTCGCCGAAGCAGGCGTCGGGCGAAGAACTGTTGTTCGAGGCACTCCCCGCGCACATGCCGGTCGTCGGGTTGTACGCCAGTGTGATCTCGAGATCGCAGTCGGCATCCGTGCGGATCGTGAAGCCCGTCGCCAACAGGTTCACCGGCGAGTGGAAGCAATCACCGCCCGCGTAGCTGTCGCATCCCCACCCGGCAACGGCCGCCGGCGAGCCGGGCGCCCAGCGGTACTCGCTGCCGCCGGGGACCACCGAAATCGCGGGCACGCCGGCGTCGGCCGCGAGGGTGACCATGGCGAGGTCGTTGCGATTCGCGGGATCGGCGGAGTCGTATCCCGAGTGCACCTCGATGTTGGTGACCGCGATGCGGCGCCCCCCGGTGACGAGGCTGTCGGTGTCGACCAACACCTCGGTGTTGGATCCGAACCGTTCCTGGTCGCCGGTCTGCGCGTCGACGACACAGTGCGCCGCCGTGAGCACCCGTCGGGGTGCGACGACCGAAGCGCCGCAGAAGTGGTCGTCGGTCGCCTTGTCCTGGAGCGACACGATCGACGGGAAGTCGTCGATCGACGCCGCGACACCGTTGACGATGTAGTCGTCGCGGTCCTGAGCGTCTCGCTCGGCCGCCTCGGCAGGCACCGATCCGACGAGCGCGGCGGCGATCACGCCGAGCGCGAGCGTGGTACTCAACCGCGGGGGGCGCGGGTTGCGGGTCATCATCGTCTCGTTTCGTCGGTCGCGGTCGCGAGCGGTCGGAGGGTCATGAGCTGGAAGTTCTCGTCGGTGCCGTTGCGCGTCCCCTGGAACACGGTCGAGGTGACGCTGCTCCCGAATCGCGCGTTGGGTTCTGCCCCGACGAAGTACTCGTCGGCCGAGGTCGCAACGCCGCGCGAGTAGCCCTTCAAGACGTGGACGACGCCGAGATCGGTGAACCCGCCGGCGTCTTCCCGCGAGGCACCGACGACGAGGTCGCCGTCGCCGTCGCCGTCCACATCGGCGACGGCGAGCGAACGCCCGAACCAATCACCGATCTCGCACTTGTCGGGGATCCCGTCGGTGTTCTGCGAGAAAACCTGCGCTCGGCTTCCCGTAGAGCCCGACGCGCCACCGAAGACGATGTGCACCCAACCGTCGTCGCGGTTCCAGTCCACAGCGCCCGCGACGTTGTCCTTGAACGGCTCGCCCACGGCGAGATCGTCGTACCCGTCGCCGTCGAGGTCGCCGGCCGCGAGCTCGAAACCGAACTTCGCGAAGGGCTGCGCGGAACCGGCGATACCGGCGGTGTTCTCGGTGAGCAGCAGGTCGCCCGTCGTGCTGATTCCCGACGCGGAGCCGAACAGGATGTGGACCGCACCGGCGACCGATGCGCTCCCGAAGCTCTCGAACGGTGCCGCGATCGCGAGGTCGGCGTAGCGATCACCGTTGAAATTGCCGACCGCCAACGCCAGGCCGAAACGATCGTTGAACTCGGCGGTGTCGCCGATCCCCGTCGTGTCCTGGGTGAACAGGCCGGAGCGCGACGAACGCAACCCGTTGCTTCCGCCGAGGATCACGTGCACCGCCCCCGAACTCGACCTCGTCGCGAGCCCCTCCTCGGGCGCCGACACGACGAGGTCGCCGTAGCCGTCGCCGTTGAAGTCGCCGGCAGCGAGCCGCAACCCGAACTCGTCGAGGAACTCGGGCTTGTCGCCGATGCCGGACAGACTCTGGACGAAGAATTGCCCGCCGCTCGTCCCGAGGCCGGTCGCTCCCCCGTACAGCACGTGGACCGCTCCCGCGCCGTTGGCACCGGGGAGGTCCTCGAACGGAACGCCGACGGCGAGGTCGTCGTAGCCGTCGCCGTCGAAGTCCGACGACGTGAGTGCCGAGCCGAATCCGTCGAACTCCTCGGCGCCATCGCCGATGCCGCTGCTGTCCTGATGGAATCGCCGGACGGGCCGCGCGCCGGCCCCGTAGGCGACCCCGACGGATCCGGCCGCAATCGCAGCACCGACGTCGTCCTTGGGCGCGCCGATGGCAAGGTCGGACCGACCGTCGCCGTTGAAGTCGCCGGTGGCGACCGTGGCACCGAAGTGATCGAAGTCGCCGGAGGAGCCGCCGACCGTTTCCTGCTGGAGCGACTCGGCGTTCGGCAGGTCGGTGCCACCGACCGAGCCCGGGATGACGTAGAGGTACCCGGTCGCCTCCTTGAGGACGCCGCCGACGGTGAGTGAACCGCGATACGCCGGCAGCACGATGTCGTCGAAACCGTCGTTGGTGAAGTCGGCCGGCTTTGGCGTGAGCGACGCTGCGGCGGCTCGCGTCGCGGGCTCGGCCGACAACTCGGAGGCGGCACCATCGAACTGGCCGCCACTCGCGGCCTCGATCGCCGGCGCGATGGTCGCGGCGTCGACACCGGCAGGCGTGAAGCACACCACGCCGAGCGCGACAGCGACGACGAGCAGGTGGGCGTGGCGCGGCATCTCGACTCCTAACACGGGACGCTGACGGTCTTGGACTTCGTCGCCTCGCCATCGCCGTTGACGGCGTGGAAGACGACCGAGAACGCGCTCGCACCCGCGGTCACCTCGGCGTTGCGGCCGTAGCTGGTGACGCCGGGCCCGGTCCAGTAGTAGCTGGTCGCGCCGGTCGCGGTTCCGGAGAGCTGATCCGACTCGCCGGGGTCGAGACAACTGGGCACGGTCACCGACAGGCCCGTCGGCGGGTTCTTGCGCACCGTCGTGGTCGTCGGCGGCGGCACGGTCGTCGGCGCGGTCGTCGTCCCGACGGTCGGATCCGTCGTGTCGATCGGACGCGTCGTCGCCGTGATCGAGGTCGAACTGCTCGACGAGGAACTCGAAGAGCTCGAACTGCTCGACGACGAACTCGAGGACGAGCCGGTCGAAGACGACGAAGACGACGAGGTGCTCGACGAGGACGACGACTTCGGACTCGCGTCCTTGTCCGCGGTCGCCGCGAACGCGCCGGCACCGATCAGCACGACGAGCGCGGCCGCTGCGATCAGCGCGAGCAGTCGCCGCCGGTTCGCAGCACCGCCGCTCCCCGGGCCTTCGCCCGACCCTCCACCGCCGGCGGCGACGCCCAACGGCGGTGCGATGCCGCGCCCGCCGCCACCCGCTGCGACGATGGCGACGTTCTCCGTCGGAACCTGTGGGTCGACCGGCTCACCGGAATCGACCGGCTCGGCGCGCTCGGTCGGCGGCTCAGGGTTCGGTTCGGCTCCGTCGTCCTGTGACTCGACCGCGCCGGGCGCCGCCGGAGTCGTCACCGAGGGGGTCGGAGGGTCCGACATCGAGGCCGGGATCGGCGTGAAGAGGTCGGTGCTCGTCACCGGCGCGACCGACGATGTCGTCACCGGCATCGGCGTCGTTCCCGCCGCGTCGACCACGAGCGGCGTCGGCGCGTACCCGCACGCCTGCTGGGCCTGTTGCAGCTCGCGGCCGAATTCGGCCGCGGTCGCGGGTCGAGCGTCGGGGGTCTTCGCCAATGCCCGCTCGAGTGCGCTGCAGACGGGGTCGGGGACACCGGCGGGGCGCAGATCGGGGACGGTCTCGGTGAAGATGCGCGTCATCATCGGGAGCACCGATTCGTCGGTCGGGCGCTTGAACGCGGCGCGGCCGAACAACAACGCGTAGATCGACGAGGCGAGCGAGTACACGTCGGACTGCGCCGACGGCTTCTTGCCTTCGAGGACTTCGGGCGCGGCATGCGCGATCGAGGCGGTGACGGTTCCGGTCCGCGACGACGAGCCCTCGGCGAGCGCGGCGATGCCGAAGTCGGACAGCTTCGGTTCGCCGAAGCTCGAGATGAGGATGTTGTCGGGCTTGACGTCGCGGTGCAGCACACCGGCGCGGTGCGCCGCCTCGAGCGCGCCGGCGATCCGCACGCCGATCTCGACCGCGTCCGGCCACGGCAGCGCGCCTTCGTCGGCCACCCGATCACCGAGTGACCCACCGGCCATGTGCTCCATCACGAGGTACGGCCGGCCGCTCGCCGTGAATCCCGATTCGTAGACGGTCACGATCGACGGGTGACCCGACAGCGTGCCGATCGCGCGGCGCTCCGTGTCGAAACGCGACGCCGCGCGGGCGTCGGGTGAACCGGTGAGCACCTTGATCGCGACTTCGCGCGCGAGTTCAGGTTGACGAGCTCGGTAGACGACACCGAACCCGCCGCGGCCGATCTCGGTGAGCTGTTCGTAGCGCGCGGCGTCGGGGAGGCCCTCGACCGACCCGCCGAGGTCGTCGCTCATCCGCTCGTCTCCGTGTCGGTCAGGGATGTCGTGGAGGTCGCGGCGGTCGTGGAGGTGGACCAGAACTGGGTGCCGCCGACGATCGTTCCGTCGACGAACTGCGCGATGGCGCCGTCGTCGGGATGGTCCCCGATCGGCATCCACGCCTCGAGGAGCACCTCGCCCGACCGGTCGGCATTCCAGTCGGCCGCTTCGAGCCGCGCCTTGGGGAGGCGAACTCGTCGGTTCCATCCGTTGCACGCGGCGAGCGACGCCGGCCACTCCGAGCGATCGATCGTCCGGCCCGAGCGTGCGACCGCGCCGAGCCCGGATCCGGCCCAGGCGCCGGCCGCGAACATCACCTCGAACAGCGGGCGGCGATCGGCGTCGTGGAACGCCACGACGATCGTGCCGTCGGGACTCTCGACGAATCGGAGTTGCCGGCTGCGCAGGTGGGCGGCCACGAGCTCACGGGTCGAAGCAGGGGGTCCGGGCTCGGTCGAGGCGTCGAGGTCCATGGCGAGGCTCTCCTTGACTTCGGTGGGCACGTCGGTGGGCACGTCGGTGGGCTCACGAGCCCGAGGCGAGGAATCGCTGGGCGGCCCAGACCGCGCCCTCGGACTGCCACAGTCGTTGTTCCACGCCCGCGAGCCACTGCTCGTTCAGGATCCGGTTCTGGAACTCGAGGTCGTCGACGAGTCCTTCGCCGGGGAAGCGAACCTGCGACATCGTCGCGTGCCACTGTTCGCCGGCGCTCACCTGTCCCGAGAGGAACGGGATCCAGCCGGCGATGCGATTCGTGGCGGTGAAGTCGCCGTGGAGCGCGGCGGTCATGGCGTCCATGTGGCCATTCACCATCGCCATCACGCCGAGCGTGTCGTTGGCCGGAACCGCGAAGCCCTGTTCGGCGCCGAGGCCCTGCGCCCAGGCGAGCGTGTCACCGAGATACGAGTGCACGCCGTTCACCTCGTTCATCACGGCGAGGGTGTCGGAGCCGAGGAACGACGACGGATCGGAGAAGTCGATCGACGGGATCGCCGGGATCGTCTGGTCGACACCACCGGTGAAGTCGGTCAACGGCGTCGAGGCGAAGACCTCCTGTAACCCCTGTTGCCAGTCGTCGAGGCCGTCGCCGTCGAAGTCGAGCAGGCCCGTCGACACGAACCCCGGCGGGATCGCGCCCGCAGGCCCCGAATCCATCGGCACGAACTGGTCCGGCGGGAACAGCGGGTCCGGTACCTCGGGCAGGTCGAACCACGCGGGGTCGTTCCAGGCCGCGTACGGATCGGGCGAGAAGCCGGTCCAACCGGCGAGCGGCTGGTCGACCACCTCGGGCACGGGCGGCGGGTCCCACATGGGCCCGGCCACCCCGCCCCACACTTCGTTGTCGGGGCCGAGAGCCTGGGTGCCGATCGGGTCGTCGAAGGCCCAGAACAGCGGGTCTTCGGGCAGCGCTTCCGCGCAGCCGCCGAGACCGCCGTTCGATGGATCGGCTCCGTAGGCCGGGCCGTCGTCGTAGCCGTCGTAATCGAGGTCTGCCATGTCCGTCCCCTCCCGTGTGTTCTCGGAGTCCGATGCCTTG
>SXJQ01000230.1 GCA_005779345.1 Actinomycetota bacterium | reverse complement strand
GGGGCACGAACTCGGTGAACCCGCCGGTCTCCTTCTGGAGCGCGCGCGTGCGGACGAGATGTCGGGCGACATGGATCGGCCGTTCGATGGTGCCGAACATGATCGTGACGTTGCTGCGCAGCCCGACCCCGTGCGCGGTGCGGTGCGCGTCGAGCCATTCGTCGGTCGTGACCTTGTCGGAGCAGATCACCGCGCGTATCTCGTCGTCGAGGATCTCGGCGGCGGTGCCGGGCAGGGTCGCGAGCCCGGCGGCTCGTAGGCGACGGAGGTAGTCGGCGAGCGGGAGTTGGAGTCGGCGCGCCCCCTCGGTGACCTCGAGTGCGGTGAACCCGTGGATGTGGATCTGTGGCGCGACGTCGGTGATCGCCTGCGCGACGCGCACGTAGAAGTCGCCATCGAAGTCGGGGTGGATCCCGCCCTGCATACAGACCTCGGTGGCCCCGCACGCCACGCCCTCGAGAACCCGGCGCTGCACCTCGTCGAGGTCGAGCAGGTACGGGTTGCCGCGCAGGTTCAACGACAGCGGCCCCTTGCTGAACGCGCAGAACTTGCACTTGAAGGTGCAGACGTTCGTGTAGTTGATGTTGCGGTTCCGCACGAACGTGACCTCGTCGCCGACGATCTCGCGCCGGAGGTCGTCGGCGACCGCGCACACAGCGGCGACCTCGGGGCCGCGCGCCTCGAGCAGAGTGACGATCTCGTCGAGGTCGACCTCTTCGCCGGAGCGCACACCGTCGAGGACCTCGCCGATCTTGCTCGTGGCTCGCGCCGGCCGAGCGAACGGCAGCAGGACCGGCGGTGCGTCGTCGCCGCCCGCGGCCCACGCGTCGTCGCGAGCGAGACCTTCCGCATCGGAGTGCTGGAGCACCGTGAAGCGCAGTTCGGGAGCGATCCACCGCTCGGGATCGCGGACGAACTCGGGATAGATCGTGAGACGTGGCGCGAGGACGTGCCCCGCCGCCTCGGTCGCGTCGCGCAGGGTGTCGAGTGCGGGCCAGGGTCGTTCGGGGTTCACGTGGTCGATGGTGACCGGGGAAACGCCACCCCAGTCGTCGATGCCGGCGGCGAGGAGACCGTCGAGTTGGTCGGCATCGGAGAGGTTCGGAGGTGCCTGGAGATGGACGTCGGCGGGAAGCACGAGGCGAGCCATCGCGATCGTGCGGACGAACTGTTCGTGGTCGCAGGCGGGCGCGTCGTGCAGTTTCGTCCCCGGCTTCGGGAGGAAGTTCTGCACGATGACTTCCTGCACGTGTCCGTGTCGGGCATGGCTCGCGGCGATGGCCGCGAGCGCAGCGAGTCGTTCGGCCGGATCCTCGCCGATGCCGACGAGGATGCCGGTCGTGTAGGGCACCTGCGCCTCGCCCGCCGCGTCGAGCGTCGCCAGGCGTCGGGCCGGTGTCTTGTCGGGCGCTCCGTGGTGGGCACCACCGGGTTCGTGCAGCCGCTCGGCGAGCGACTCGATCATCATCCCCTGGCTCGGCGACCAGCGCCGGAGTCGGACCAGTTCGTCGCGGCTGATCGCGCCCGGGTTCGCGTGGGGGAGCAGGCCGGTCTCGACCACCACGAGTTCGCACATCGCCGCGAGATAGTCCACGGTGGAGGCGTAGCCGTGTGCCGCGAGCCACTCCGCTGCCTGTGGGTAGCGCGCCTCGGGCGCCTCGCCGAGTGTGAACAAGGCCTCGCGGCAGCCGAGCGCCGCGCCTCGGCGGGCGATGTCGAGGACCTGGTCGGGCGTGAGGTACGGCGAGTCGAGGCGAGCCGGCGGCTTGGCGAACGTGCAGTAGCCGCAACGGTCACGGCACAGCATCGTGAGGGGGATGAACACCTTCGGCGAGAACGTGACCCGCGCCCCGAATCGTGCGTCTCGTACTCGCCCGGCCGCCTGCACCAGCGCATCGGTGTCGGCGTGCAACAGGTCCCGAAGCTCCGAAGCGGCGACCATGCGCGGCACGCTAGCCGCACCGTCGCCGATCGGCGTGCTGAGATGGTCGCCGTGACGACGATGCGCGTGGCGTGTTGCCAGTTGGAGGCGCGCGACCTCGGCGCTGCACCGCGGGCGCTCGCCGAAGCGCTCGAGATGTGCGACGCGGCGGCCGCGGCCGGCGCCGAACTCGTCGTGCTCCCCGAAGGGACCTCGCCCGGCTATGTGCTCGGCTCCGCGGCCGCGGGACGCGCCGCCCTCGCCGCCGGTCCCGACGCGACGGTGGCCTTCGCTGACCGCGCCCGCCGACACGGTGTCGCCATCGTGGTGGGCCTCGTCGTCGACACTCCGGCCGGGTTGGTCAACGCTGCCGTGCACCTCGGTGCCGACGGAGTGGTGCGCGCGCTGGTCGCGAAGCGGTTCCTCTGGCACTTCGACCGCGCCTGGTTCGTCGCGGGCGCCGAGGCACCGGTGGTCGACGGGATCGGGGTGCTCGTGTGCGCCGACGCGCGCCTCCCCGAAATTGCCGATGGCCTGGTGCAGCGCGGAGCGCGTCTGCTCGTGAACTGCACGGCGTGGGTGACGAACGAAGCACCGCCACGCGGCACGAATCCGCAGGCGGAGTTCCTGTGGCGCGTCCGTGCGCTCGAACACGGGGTCCCCGCCGTGGCTGCGACCAAGTCGGGGACCGAGGCCGGCGTGTGCAGCTATTCCGGCAGGTCGCAGATCGTCGCGGCCGACGGCACCGTGCTCGCGATGGCAGCCGCAGCGGGGCCCGATCTCCTCGTCGCGGACGTCGAACTCGCCGACGCGGACCGGCCGCCCCGCGCCGAGCAACACGCCTTCGCCGACGCCGCGGGCCCACCGTGGCCGCCGCGGACCCCGCCGCTGCGCGCCGGCTATGCCTACTGCGTCGTCGTGAGCGACGACACGCTGCTCGACCGGCTCGGCGGTCATGGCGCGCGCGTCGTCGTCGGCCCGCGCGGTGTCGTCGTTGCCGACGACGTCGCGATCGAGACCCTGCACGACGACGCCATGCTCGTCCCGGGTCCGGCGCGTGCGTCGGCAATGCGTGGCTGTGAGTTCATCGCCTGGGTCGCGCGCCACGTGTCGACCGCGCTCGTCGTCGAAGTCGCGCGCACCCGCGCACTCGAGAACCGGGTCTTCGTCGCGGTGTGGCAACCGGCCGCTCACGGCGGACCGTTCATCGTCGGACCGTCGGGTCGGGTGCTCGCCCGCACACCCGACCCGCACCTTCCCTTCGCCGTCGGCGCGCTGTGCCTCCTCGCGGAGGCTGCCACCAAGGAGATGGCTCCGGGAACCGATGCGTGGGTCGGCGTGGCCGAACTGCGAGGTTGACGAAGCCGATGGACCGCACCACGGTCGAGGTGTACGAGCGCGAGGCGCAACGCTGGGTCGCCGAACGCGGCCGGCCGCGGTTCGCCGACGACGCTGCTGCGCTCGCCGGGAGGTGCGAGCCGGGGGAGTGGCGCGCCGATCTCGGCTGCGGACCGGGCTGGCACGGACCGCACCTCGGTCGGGGTGGCCCGGTCGTATCGATCGACGCGGCCCGATCGATGGTCGGCCGGATCCGCGAACACGCCCCCGACGCCTTCGGCGTCGTCGCCGACCTCGAGGCGCTCCCACTGCGGGCGGGCGCGCTCGGCGGCGCGTGGGCGAGCAAGTCGTACCAGCACGTCCCGATGGCACGCCTGCCGCTAGCGCTCGCCGATCTGCATCGTTCGCTGCACGTCGGCGCGCCCGCCGTCATCCGCGTCACCTCCGACCGTCGTATCGACGAGAGGTGGAACGACGAATTCGGCGATCGTCACTTCTCCTACTGGCCGACCGACCGTTTGCGTGCTGTGTTGATCGGCGCCGGATTCTCCGTCGACGCCATCGCGGACGACGGCCGTGACTGGCTCACCGCGAGCGTGCGTCGGGAACTCACGCTCGCCGACGTGGTCGGGCCGGCGCTCAGGATGCTGATCGTCGGTCTCAACCCCAGCGTGTACGCGGCCGAGCGCGGCGTCGGATTCGCGCGCCCCGGGAACCGCTTCTGGCCGGCGCTCCTCGCATCGGGGCTCGCCGAACGTGATCGCGAGCCACTGCACGCGTACCGGAACTTCGGGATCGGGTTCACCGACCTCGTCAAGCGCGCGACCGCCCGCGCGGACGAACTCGCGCCCGAGGAGTACGTCGAAGGCGCGGAGCGGGTTCGGGCCTTCGTCGAGTGGCTCACTCCCGGCGCGGTCTGTTTCGCGGGACTCAGCGGATATCGAATCGCGGTCGACCGTCACGCCCGCGCCGGGTGGCAGGCCGAGCCCTTCGGAGGTCGCCCGGCCTACGTGATGCCGAATCCGAGCGGGTTGAATGCGCATACGAACATCGCCGACCTCGCCGCCCATCTCCGCCGCGCTGCGACGCCACCGAGGTCGACAGCGTGAGACGCCGCCCGAGCCGGTTCGCCCTGACGGCGTCCGCAAGCTTGACGATCGCCCTGCTGACGTTCTCGTTGGCGATTTCAGGCAGTGCTGCGGTGCTCGGCGCGCACGAGTTCGTTGGAGAGTTCGGACGCACTGGCCAGCCGATGACGTGTGGCTCAGTGTGGGGTCTGATCGAGACCGACGATCTCAATGGCGCGACCTGCCAGGGCGATCTCCGCGCTCGGCTCACCACGGTGGCGTGGCTCGTCGGAATCGCCGGCATGTCGGCCCTTGCGGTCCCAGCCATCGTGCGCGGCGGCCCGCCGAGTTGGTCGCGCCGTCGACGGGTCGCACTCGCAGCCGGGCTCGCGGCCACGATCCTCGTGCCGACCCTGATGGTCGCCGTCGGTCGGCATCTCATCTGGTCCGTCGCCGGTGCGTGATGGCCCGGGACGGAGGAGCCGCAAGCGACGCGATCAGCGGCGCCGAGGCGGGCCGTCAGCGATCGCCGCGTCGATCGCAGTGAGACAGTCGCGATAGCTCTGGGCGAAGGAGTCGACGCCTTCGCGCTCGAGCGTGTCGGTGACGTCGTCGAAATCCACCCCGGCGTTGGCGAGCGCGGCGAGCGCGGACCGCGCGTCGTCGACGCCGCGGCGCACGGTGTCGGCGTGCAGCCCCGCGTGTCGGACCAACGCGTCGATCGAAGCGGGCGCGAGCGTGTTGACACTGTTCGGGCCGATCAGTTCGTCGACGTAGAGCGTCGGGGAGTAGGTGGGATTCTTCGTCGAGGTGCTGGCCCACAGCGGGCGCTGGACCCGAGCGCCGCGCGCCGCGAGCGCCGACCACGCCGGCGCCGCGAACCGCTGCTCGAACAACTCGTACGCCAACTTCGCGTTGGCGACCGCGGCGCGACCCGCGAGTGGATGCCCGTCGCCGAGCCGGCGGTCGGTCTCGGTGTCGACGCGGCTGACGAAGAACGACGCGACCGACGCGACCCGCGAGGGATCGGCAACCCTCGACACGCCGTCGAGGTAGGCGTCGATCACCTTCGCGTACCGCTCGAGACCGAAGATCAACGTGACGTTGACGTTGATCCCCGCCGCGATCGTCGCGGCGATCGCGGGGAGCCCTTCGACCGTCGCGGGGATCTTGATCATCACGTTCGGGCGGCCGATCCGCTCGAACAGGTCGCGTGCCTGAGCGACCGTCGCGTCGGTCTCGCGCGCGAGCAACGGCGACACCTCCACCGACACGTATCCGTCGGCGCCCGCCGTCGCGTCGTAGACGCTCCGCAGTCGATCGGCCGCCGCCGCGATGTCGTCGACCACCAGCGCCCAATATGCCTCGGCGGCACCGACATCGCCGAGGGCTGCGAGCTGGTCGGCGTAGTCGGCGCCGGCCGCGATTGCCTTCTCGAAGATCGTCGGGTTGCTCGTGACCCCGGTGATCGCGTGCTCACGCACGAGCGCGTCGAGGCCGCCGCGCGCCAACGGACGGGTGAGGTTGTCGTACCACGCGCTCTGGCCGAGCGCAGCGAGACGCGCGACGCCGGAGGTCATCGGCCGAGCAAGGCGCGGGCGTGCGCGACCACGTTGTCGACGCTCATGCCGAGTTCGCTCAGTGCGACACCACCCGGTGCCGACGCGCCGAAGCGGTCGATCCCGATGCACGCGTCGGCCCAACGTTCCCAACCGAACGTCGACCCGGCCTCGATGGCCAACCGCGGGACACCGACGGGCAGCACTGCTGCTCGCTCGGCCGCCGACCGCTCGGCGAAGAGATCGCACGACGGCATCGACACGACCGCGGCATCGATCCCGATCGCGGCGAGTTCGGAGCGCGCCTCGACGCAGAGCGCGACCTCGCTCCCCGTGCCGATGAGCACGAGGTCGGGCGAACCGGTCGCGTCGACGAGCGTGTAGGCGCCCGCGGCAACGCCGGCGGTGCCGCGGTCGGCGGTGTGTTCGAGCACGGGGAGGTTCTGGCGGGAAAGAACGAATACGGTGGGCCCGTCGCCGTCGATGTGAACCCGCCAGGCGTGAGCAACCTCGTTGGCGTCGGCCGGACGTACGACGCGCAGCCCGGGCATGCATCGCAGGGAGGCGAGTTGTTCCACCGGCTGGTGGGTCGGTCCGTCTTCGCCGACCCCGACCGAGTCGTGGGTGAAGACGAACGCGACCTTGGTTCCCATGAGTGCGGCCAACCGGATCGCGGGTCGCAGGTAGTCGGCGAAGACGAAGAACGTCCCGACGTACGGCATCGTGCCCGACAGCGCCATGCCGTTCGCGATCGCGCCCATCGCATGCTCTCGCACACCGAAGTGGATCGTGCGACCCGCCGCCGACGCGGGCGAGACGATCGCATTGCCCTTCACCAACGTGCCGGTATTGCTGGTCAGGTCGGCGCCGCCGCCCATCAGCCCGGGGACCACGTCGCACACCGCGCCCAGCACGTCCTTGTTGGCGTTGCGCGTCGCGATGGAGTCGCCGACCGAGAACGTCGGCAGCTTCGCGTGCCAGCCCTCGAGGCCGCGACCCGCGAGCGACGCGTCGAACTCGGCTGCGAGTTCTGGATGCGCCTGCTTCCAGGCGAGGACACGCTCCGACCACGCGTCGCGAGCGTCGCGGCCGCGCTCGCCCAGCGCGCGGTAATACGCGAGCACGTCGTCGGGGACGGAGAACGTCTCGTCGACGGGAAGGCCGAGCATGCCCTTCACGACTGCGATCTCGTCGGCGCCGAATGGATTGCCGTGCGCGTCGGAGGTGTCGGTGAACTTGGGCGACGGGTAGCCGATGTGGCTGCGCAGGACGACGAGCGAGGGTCGGTCGTCGACCGCGACGGCAGCCCGCAGTCCTGTTTCGAGCGCGCCGAGATCTTCGGCGGCTTCACCGAGGTCGAGGACGTGCCAGCCATACCCCTCGAACCGTTTGCGGACATCGTCGGAGTAGGTGAGCTCGGTCGGACCGTCGATCGTGATGTGGTTGTCGTCGTAGACGTAGACCATCCGACCGAGTCGCAGGTGGCCGGCGAGCGACGCAGCCTCGTGGGTGATTCCCTCCATCAGGTCGCCGTCACCGCAGATCGCGAACACGCGGTGGTCACACACCTCGGCGCCGAACCGCTCGCGGCGGTGACGTTCGGCGATCGCCATCCCGACGCCGTTGGCGAACCCCTGGCCGAGCGGGCCCGGCATGACCTCGGCGCCGGCCGGGGGGCCGTACTCGGGGTGGCCCGGCGTCGCCGAGCGCCACTGGCG
>SXJQ01000022.1 GCA_005779345.1 Actinomycetota bacterium | reverse complement strand
TCGCTCACCGAGTTGTCGGAGTACACGACGACCGAAGACGAAGAACGCGCGCGGCTCGGCACCGAGGAAGGGCTCGCCGGGCCCGAACTCGAGGCGAAGCTCGTCGTCTGGCGCGAGCGCATGGCGCACTACCAGGAGCACCGGATCCACCCGCAACTGCCGACCAAGAAGCTGCTCTGCTTCTACCCGATGTCGAAACGGCGGGTCGCGCCCGACAACTGGTATTCGCTGTCGTTCGCGGAACGCAAGCGGCTGATGGGCGGGCACGCGCGCGTCGGGCGGCAGTACGCCGGACGCATCCTCCAGCTGATCACCGGGTCGACCGGGATCGACGACTGGGAGTGGGGGGTGACCCTGCTCGCCGACGATCCGGTCGCGCTGAAGGACATCGTCGCCGAGATGCGTTTCGACGAGGTGAGCGCGCGCTACGCCGACTTCGGCCCGTTCGTCACCGGCCTGGTGCTCGAGCCGGCGGAGGCGCTGCGGCGGGTCGGGCTGGTCGGGTCGCCGAACGCCGTGCCGTCGCGATCCATCGAGGAGACGAAGTGATGTCCGACGCCGATCGTCTCTACGTGTCGTTCCCGGCCTCGCTCGTTGCCCGGCCGATGATCTATGAGATCGTCAAGCAGTTCGACGTGATTCCGAGCATCCGGCGCGCCAACGTCGAGGACGACCACGGCTGGGTGATCCTCGAGCTGCGCGGTTCGCCCGAGGCACGAGTCGGTGCGATCGAGTACCTCCGCGGCCTCGGCTGCGTCGTCGACGACATGTCGGGCGACATCGTCGCCGGCTGACCGACCGGCCCCCCGGGCGGAGTCCGAGGGAGAATCGCCCGAAAATCCGCGTACCCGACATACGGCCCCTCCATCGGGCGCCAAGCCGTGCCGATGTTCCGCCTAGACATGGCTGCCGACCTCGACGACGTCGCACTGCTCACCGCCGAACGGCTGTTGCGCCTGTGCGAGGAGACCGACGAGTTCATCGCGCTCGCGCGGGTCGACGGAACCCTGACGTATCTCAACGCGGCGGGTCGCGCCATGCTTGGCATCGCGCCCGACGCCGACATCGACGAGCACGTGGTCGGGGACTTCATCGAGGCCGACGAGCTCGCCGCCGTCGCTCCGGCGATCCGGCGTGGTCTCGACGCCGACTCGCGATGGGAGGGTCGGCTGACCCTGCGCGCCACCGACGGGCGTGCCGTCCCGGTCTGGCTCACCACCACGGTGCGCCTCGGGCCTTCGGGGCTCCCCGAGTACGTCTCGAGCATCGGTCGCGAGCTCACGTTGGAGCTCGAACGCGCGGCCGAGCGGGATCGACTCGCGGCGACGCTCGAAGCAACCTCCGACCTGGTGACCTTCCACGACCTCGAGGGGCGCGCGTTCTTCCTCAACGAAGCCGCCCGCCGGTTCTTCGGGCTCGAACCCGGCCGGCAGCCCAAGCCGCGCGACGCCCGCAAGTACCTCGAACTCGGACCCGAACAGGTCGACGAGATCGCCGCGGCGATCCTCGGGCCGGGGAGCTGGCACGGTGAGATCGGCATCTGCGCGCCCGACGGCAGCCGGCGTCCGGCATCGGTGGTCGTGATCACGCACCGGGGGCCCGACGGTGAACCGCAGTTCTTCTCGGCGATCACCCGCGACATCAGCGAGCGCAAGGCTGCCGAAGAAGCGCGGCGGCGCAGCGAGTCGGCGTTGCGAGCGATCGTGGAGAGTTCGCCGCTCGCGATCTACTCGGTCGGCGGGGACGGGAACATCGAACTGTGGAACCGGGCGTGTGAGGACCTGTTCGGCTGGACCGCGGACGAGGCGATGTCGCGTGCTGCGAGCGTGCTCGGGTCCGACGACGGCGGGATCTTCGATGCGATCCGGCGCAGGGTGTTCGAGGGCGAGACAGTGCGCGGGGTCGAGATCGCTCGTTGGCACAAGGACGGGAGCCGAGTCGAGGTCAACCTGTCCGCGGCACCGATGCGCGACGACGAGGGCCGCGTCGTTGCTGCGGTCGCGATGCTCGCCGACGTGACCGACCGCAAACGTGCCGAGGTCGCGTTGCGACAGAGCGAGGCCGCGCTGCGAGCGAGCGAGTCGCGCTATCGCGCGATCATCGAGGAGCAGACCGAGTTGGTCTGCCGTTACCTCCCCGACACGACCCTGACGTTCGTGAACCGTGCCTTCGCCGAGTACTACGGCGGCGAACCCGCATCGTGGATCGGTCGGCGGCTCATCGACATCTTCCCGCCCGACGATCGAGACGCCGAGCTGGCGCGGCTCGCGTCGTTCGGGCCGGCCCGACCGGTCGCGGTACAAGACGACTGGGAACCGCGTCACGACGGATCGGTTCGTTGGTACCAGTGGACCGACCGGGCGACGCTCGACAGTGGCGGCAACGTCGTCGCGTTCCAGAGCGTCGGTCGCGACGTGCACGACCGGCACATGGCAGCCCAACTCACCGCGTGTCAGACCGAGGTCCTCGAGATGGTCGTCCGCGGCGATGCACTCGACGCGACGCTCACGGCGATCGCGAGTGCCGTCGAGCGACTGCATTCCGACGTGTTCTGTTCGGTGATGCTGGTCGACGAGTCGGGCCTGCTGCTGCGTTCGGCCGCGTCGGCCGGGTTGCCTTCGGCGATCGTCGAGGTCGCCGACGGCATTCCGATCGGACCCGAGGTCGGGTCGTGCGGCGCGGCCGCGGCCCTGCGCGTCCCCGTCGTCGCCACCGAGGTTGCGACTGACCCCCGCTGGACACCGTTCCGCGAGATCATGGCCGACCACGGGCTGCGCTCCGCGTTCAGCACGCCGCTGCTGTCGTCGAGCCGCCAAGAGGTCTTCGGGACCCTCGGCGTGTACTCGCGGCGGTCGGGCGAGCCGAACGGCGACCTCCGCCGGCTCGTCGAGATGCTGGCACGTCTCGCCGAGGTCGCGATCGAGCGCAAGCGTGTCGAGGAACGCCTCTCGCACCAGTCGTCGCACGATCCGCTGACGGGCCTGCCGAACCGAATGCTCTTCCTCGACCGGCTCGGGCGCGCGCTCGCCCGTTCGCGTCGGAATCGGTGCGAGTCGGCCATCGTGTTCCTCGATCTCGACGGGTTCAAGGTCGTGAACGACGGGCTCGGACACGACGCCGGCGACGAACTGCTCGTCGCCGTCGGTCAGCGCCTCGAGGACGTCGTCCGGCCCGGCGACACCGTCGCGCGTTTCGGTGGAGACGAGTTCGTCGTGCTCTGCGAGGACTTCGAACGTGGCGCAGCGCGTGCGCAGGCGACGGAGATCGCCGCCCGATTGTCCGATGCGCTCAGCCCGCCCTTCGTGATTCGAGGAACCGAGACATTCATCGGCGCGAGCGTCGGGATCGCCTTGGCCGAGACGGGGGAGGAGCGCCCCGAGGATCTCCTGCGCGATGCCGACGCGGCGATGTACGAGGCGAAGGAACGCGGCAAGCAGCGGGTGGTCGTGTTCGACGATGCGCTGCGCGAGCGCGCGCTGTCGCAACACGCGACGTTCAACGCACTCCATCGGGCGATCGACCGCGGTGAGCTTCGGGTCTTCTACCAGCCGGTGGTCTCGCTCGCGTCGGGCCGCTGTGTCGGCGCGGAGGCGCTCGTTCGGTGGCAGCACCCCGAACGCGGGCTCGTGCTCCCGGGCGAGTTCATCACGATCGCAGAGCAGAGCGACCTGATCGTGCGCCTCGGAGAATGGGTGCTCGACGAGGCAGTCCGGTTCGCTGCGAGTTGGGTGCCGCTCGCAGATGATCCGTTCACGGTCTCGGTGAACCTCGCGGCTCGCCAGCTCGCGATCCCGGATCTCGCCGGGCGGGTTGCGGGCGTGTTGCGCACGCACGGACTGCCGGCGGAGCGCCTGTGCCTCGAGATCACCGAGAGCGTGCTGATGCGCGACGCCGACGCGACGGTCACGGTCATCGACGAACTCCAGGCGCTCGGGGTGAAGGTATCGATCGACGATTTCGGGACCGGCTACTCGTCGTTGGCGTACCTCAAGCGGTTCCCGGTCGACTCGGTGAAGATCGACCGCAGCTTCGTCGACGGGCTCCCCGACGATACGGGCGATGTCGCGATCGTCACCGCGGTGGTGAGCCTCGCCCATGCGCTCGGCCTGTCGGTCGTCGCCGAGGGGGCCCAGCGTGAGCAAGTGGCGCGCGAGCTAAAGGAAAAGGAAGCCCAGTACCAGGCCGATGACATCAACCCGGACACGGTGCCCAAGGTGCAGGAACTCCGACAGAAGCTGTCACAGTACATCGCCGGCGCCCGCGAACCCGAAAACGCCGTGTTCTCGAACCTGC
>SXJQ01000229.1 GCA_005779345.1 Actinomycetota bacterium | reverse complement strand
GCAGCGCGCGGCCGACGCCGGGAGCGCGGTGTTGCAGCGGTCGCTCGCGGCGCTCCCGGGCGTCGGCCCGTGGACCGCCGCGACGGTCGCGCCCCTCACGCTCGGCGATGCCGACGCGGTAGCGGTCGGCGACTGGCACCTGCCGCGCATCGTCGGGCACGCACTCGCGGGTGAGCCCCGGGCCGACGACGCCCGCATGCTCGAGCTCCTGGCCCCGTTCGCGCCACAGCGCGCCCGGGTGGTGCGGCTCCTGGTCGCGGCCGGTCTCGGGCCGCGGCGTACCTCGCCTCGGGCCGAGATCCCCGACCAGGTCCGGCGCGAGGCACGGGGCGATCGGTCGTATCGGATCCGACGGACTGTCCGGCCGCGGGAGCACTGACTTTCGTCGGGCCGCCCGCCCCGGTACGGTTTGCACCTGCTCTGCACATTCTCTCGGGGGGAACGATGGAAGCGCGCAAGACCGGTATTGCCATGGTCGTGGCCGGCGGGCTGGCCCTCGCGGCGGCGATGCTCGTCGACGCGATCCGCTACGAGAGCGACGACGCGCTCGCGACCCGCGAGGGCATCTTCGATCTGTCGGTGCCGACCCACGTCGTGTTCTTCGCCGGCATGAGTGTCGCGGTGCTCGGCGCGTTGGTTCTCGTCTTCGGGCCGTGGCTCTTCCGCGCCGGCCGGCCGGCCGTCGTGCCGATCGTCGCCGGGATCGCCGCCCTCGGCCTCGTGGGCGGGGCCGCCGCCGCGGCCAGCGCCAGCAAGTATTCCGACCCGGTCGGCGATCACCATGCCGCCGGCGCCGGCATGACGGCAGCGGACCATCACGCGACCGATACGCCGGCCGCGGACCATCACGCGACCGACGCGCCGGCCGCGGACCATCACGCGACCGACACGTCGGCCGCGGACCATCACGCGACGGATCCCGGCGCGATGGATCACGGCGCGATGGATCACGGCACCGATGCCGACACCGCGTCGGTCGAGGCCGGACAGGTCATCCCCGGCACCGCCGATGGGACCTCACCGTGCGAGGTCTCCCAGCCCGCGCCCGCGAGCCCCGGCCAGGTCGGCACGGGCGAGGCCGGCAGCGAGGGCGAAGGTTCCGGCGAGCACGGCCACCGCGGCATGGTGAAGCAGCACCCGCTCACGAGGGAGGAGTTCGCGACCCTCCAAGAGCAGATGCGCCAGGCGCGCACGGTCGTCGACAAGTACCCGACCGTTGCCGCCGGCGAGGCCGCCGGCTACGGCATGTCGACGCCGTTCGTTCCCTGCATCGGTGCGCACTACACGAACGCCGCGCTCGCGGTCACGTTCGACCCGGCAGCACCGTCGGAGCTCCTCTTCGACGGTACGGCCCCCGACTCCAAGCTCATCGGGCTCAGCTACCTCGTGTGGCACCCGGGCGGCGCGCCCGAGGGCTTCGCCGGCAAGAACGACCCGTGGCACCAACACAACTTCAACGGCGGCCTCTGCTTCGGTGCGAGTGGCGTCGTGATCGGCGGCGAGGAACTCTCCGCCGAGGACTGTGCCGCGCGTGGCGGTGCCAAGCGTGAACTCACCGACATCTGGATGATGCACGCATGGGTCGTTCCGGGCTGGGAGTGCAGTTGGGGTGTGTTCTCCGGCGAGTGCCCCGAGCTCGGCGGCACGGTCGGCAAATCGGCCTGGGAGTAGGTGCGTCGCGGCGTCGAGGTCGCGTCAGCGCAGCGGCGACCACGTCGCGGTGCGTAACAGGCGGCTCTCCCAGTCGTCGCGCACCGCGAGCGCATCGTGCATCCATGTTCCCGGCTGCTTCACGGCGGCCGGGAGATCGCGCGTGAACAACCCGGGGAGCCGCTCCGGGAACAGGACCCGCTGCCACAGGACGACCTCGCGACGGCGCGGTGCGCCCAGCCCGGCGCGGAACACGGCCACGAGCTCGAGCAACGATCGCGTGGTGCGCTGTTCGAGACTCGGCGCGTAGTGCGTGCGCGCGGCGTCGAGATACTCGTCGAGCTTGCCGGCGTACGGCCAGGCGCTGTCTTCCATGAACAACGTCGGTTCTGCGTCGACCGGTGTCGTCGGGATCGCGTCGAGGTCGAGTTCTACGAGCGGCGACCAGGACACCGGTACGAGCACCTTCCCCGCGACCTCGCGTCGCATCGTGTCGGCGCGCGCCGCCCAGGCCCGCAGATCGCCGTCGTGCATGCGGCGGGTGAGTCGCTCGTATGCGGCGCCGTCGCGCAGCACGGTGACGGTCGTGACCTGATACGCGCGTCCGGTGCCGTGCGCCAGCTTCAGGTACCAGGCCAGTCGCGCGTCGCCGTCGGAACCCAACGCGGGGAGGTAGCCGTCGCGTACGTGACGCTCGAACTCCTCCTCGTGGGCACCCGCGACCGTGTGGACCTCGTGGAGGAGCAGCATCGGGTCAGCTTCGCAGGGCGGCGAGCACCTCGGCCAGCGCCGTGTCGGCGAGCGCGCGGATCTCGTCGTCGGTGCGGTCCTGGATGGGGTGCGCGACGAACACGGCGGCGGGGTCGGCGCCGAGTGCTGCGCTCTGGGCGCGTGCCGCATCGACGAACTCCGTCGAGGCGATGAACACCATCGGGACTCCGGCAGACTCGAGGTTCACGGTGTCGTGCACACTGCACGACGTGCAACTCCCTCAATCGGCGAGGGCCTCGATCACGACATCGCACTTCGACGCGATCTCGTGGCGGAGATCGAGCGGCGCGGGCTTCGTGAAGGTCGGCTTCTTGAACCGCACGACCTCGTGACCCTCGGAGCGCAGCAACTCCTCGAGTCGATCGAGAAACACGTCGCCCCGCGCCTTGCCGATGTCGAGGAGCCCGACGGTTGCACCCGCGAGCGATCCTGGCCGCGCCGCTCGCTCCCGGGTCGTGGCGGTTCGCTCGCCGGTGGGATCGAGAATGGTGCGAGTCATGACCGGACCTCCCGGGTGACGACTTCGGAACCGACCGCGCCGCTCGCCCAACCGCCGATGATGGCCGAGAACAGCCCGGCCTCGCCACCGGCGTGAACGATGTGAAGGCCGCCGTCGCGGAACTTCGGCAGCGTGTGTTCGGCGAATGCCTCGGGCATCCCTTCGGCGATGCCGCCCGCGCCGCGAACGATCTCGTCGCCGGGGAGCCGGAGCAGTGCTGCGACCTCGTCGCGAAAGCGCGTCTTCGACCAGCCGCCCTCGCGGAACACGCGGGCATGTTCGGGCGACACGACGATCATCGCGTCCCAGATGAACGCGTTCTTGGGGTGCCCGACGACGCGCAGACACGCAGCGAACGAACGCGCGAGCGACTCGGGGTCGCGACTCAGTTGGTCGCACATGCCCTGCAGGCCGCTCGCACCGAACAGCGTGACCGTGCTCTGCGTCGCGGCGAAGCCACGCTCGACGTGAAGCGGCTCCCACGGTGAGTCGTGCTCGCGTTCGGCGAAGCAGAACGTGTACTTGCCGGGATTCCCGAGCGTCGCGCGGTCGATCTCGCCCGGCCGGCCGCCGCCGACGTTGCGGATCACGAGTTGGAGCGCGCGTCCGATCGTCGCGTTCGCCCGGTTGCCCTGCCCCAGCGCGTTGACACCGCTGTTCATCCCGATGGCGCGACCGATCGGACCGTTGACGAGCACGAGCGGCCCGCTGAACCAGGTCGTGCACAACAAGCCGTGGGCATTGAACTCGTCGGTGCAGGCAGCCTCGACCGCGGCGATGACGACAGGGAGGTACTCAGGTTTGCAGCCCGCGAGCACCGCATTGATCGCGATCTTCTCGACGGTGCACGACGTGAGGTCGGGAGGAACGAGCGCGACAACTTCGTCGGGCTCCCGCGTCGTGCCCGCGAGCATGCGCGCCACGCGTTCGGCGGTCGGCGGCACGACGGGGAGTCCGTCGGAGTAGCCGCGCTCGAACATGGCCTCGAGCTCGTCCTCGCCGGCGCCGAGCTCGACGCGTCGACTCTGCAAGCGACCAGCGGTGGCGGCGACGAGCCGGGCGTCGACGATCTCGGGATCGTGTGTGCGGCTGCCACACCCGGGGCGGTAGTCGGTGAGGTCGGCACCGAGGTCGCCGATGCCGGTGAGCGCCTGCCAGTGCGGGCGTGACCAACCTTCGAGCCGATCGGTCTCGACACCGTCGGCGAACCGCAACAGGGTGGGGACGGTGTCGATCCCGAGCGCGAACGACACGTCGAGCGCGGTGTCGTCGACCGCATCGACCCCGGCGGGGAAGTCGGGGTCGTCCTGGGAGAAGACGGTCAACGGTTGCCGATCGGCGATCGCGACCAGGAGCGGGGCGACGAACTCGCAGGTCGGACAGTCGCGCTTCACCACGGCGATCAGCCCGTCGGGGAGCCCTCCGGGGGCGGCGACGGACGCGGCGGTCATGCCGCCAATCTAGGCAGATGCGAGCTAGGCAGTTGCGAGCTAGGCAGTTGCGAGATGGGCGACCACGAAGTCGATCGCGCGCGTGAGCCGTTCGATGTCGTCGGGGTCGATGTTGGGGAACATCGCGATCCGCAACTGATTGCGGCCGAGCTTGCGGTACGGCTCGGTGTCGAGAATGCCGTTGGCCCGCAGTACTTCGGCGATCGCGGCCGCATCGACCGTGTCGGCGAAGTCGATCGTCGCCGTCACGTGACTGCGGTGCCGCGCGTCGGCGACGAAGGGGGTCGTGAGCGGGTTGCGTTCGGCCCATCCGTAGAGCGTGCCGGCCGACGTGTCGCACCGCGTGGCCATGCCCTCGAGCCCGCCGTGCGCGTTCATCCACTCGATCTGGTCGGCGAGGAGGAACACGGTGGCGAGCGACGGGGTGTTGTAGGTCTGGTCGAGCCGGCTCTGTTCGAGGGCGGTCCCGAGGTCGATGCTCGCCGGGCGCCAACGGTCGCTCGCGGCGAGGCGCTCGATGCGCTCGACGGCTGCGGGTGAGCACAACGCGAGCCACGTCCCGCCGTCGCCGCCGAAGCACTTCTGTGGAGCGAAGTAGTAGACGTCGTACGCGGCGGGATCGACGCGCAGACCGCCCGCGCCGCTCGTCGCATCGACGAGCACCAGACCGTCGCCGCGCGTCGGGTCGTTGCCTGCCGGGCGCACGAGGTCGAGCATGACGCCGGTAGAGGTCTCGTTGTGGGGGAAGCAGTACGCGTCGATGTCGGGGTTCGCGCGGCACGGTGCCGGGGTCGCGCCGGGGGCCGACTCGATGGTCTCGGGATCATCGAGGTGCGGCGCCTTGGTCGTGACGGTCGCGAACTTCTGGGAGAACTCGCCGACCACGACATGCTGCGCGCGGCGTTCGATCAAGCCGAAACTCGCCGCGTCCCAGAACACGGTGGAACCACCATTGCCGAGCAGGACCTCGTAGTCGTCGGGCAGCGAGAAGAACTCGCGCAACCCGTCGCGCACCTTGTGGACGACGCCACGCACGCCCGCCTGCCGGTGGCTCGTGCCCAGGTAGCTCGTCGCGGCATCGGCGAGCCGGTGAACGCCCTCGGGCCGGACCTTCGACGGACCGGAACCGAATCGACCGTCGAACGGGCGAAGGTCGGTCGGGATCACGATCGGGGCGCTCATCGCTCCCGACGCTAGCGAGGGTCGTCGACCGGCAGCGGATCGTTTGTGGGCGACGCTCCCGCCGTGAGCTCGGCGTGCCACCGCGGGCGCTCGCGCCGCGCCCACGCGGCCGAAACGCGGCCGCTCACCATGCCGCGGAGCGAGTCGCGGTCGCGCAGGGCGAGGGCGACGTGACCGACGATCGCGAGGCCCAGCGCGAGCGCGGTCCAGTCGTGGACGAACGTCGCGCCGGTGCGCCACGAATCGCGGAAGCGGCCGTTCCACTCCATCACCGATCCGGTCATCAACATCACGACGATCCCTGCCGCGGTGAAGGTTGCGTTGAGCTTCTGGCCCGGATTGAACTTGCCGAGGCGCGTGTGCCGGCGGCGTTGGCGCGACCACCAACGACGGTCGTCGACGGTCCAGCGCGCGAGGCGGCGCGCGTCGTCGCGTACGGCGGCGCTGAGCGCGAGTCCGACCAAGATGGGGACGGGCAGGATCAGGCCACTCCACACGTGGACGGCCTTCATCTGCGATCGATAGCCGATGCCACTCGTGCCCGGCGCGCCGTAGAGCACGGCGGCCGTTGCGATGAGCACGACGAAGATTGCAGCGTTCGACCAATGCACCGCTCGGGCGACCCGGTCGAAGCGGGGGAGCGACGGTTCGGAGGGCGCGGTCTCGCTGGGTCGGGCGGGCTCGATCTTTCGGGTGGTCGAGCGGCCCACTCGTCGACTCGTCATCCGATCGGCGCGTCGT
>SXJQ01000228.1 GCA_005779345.1 Actinomycetota bacterium | reverse complement strand
TTCGAATACACGTGCGTGCAGATCAACGACGATGCGATCGTGGTCTCCGACGACGACACGGCCAAGGCGTTCGGCCAGGGCCTGCTCGTGTGGATGTGGCTCCCGCTCAACTACTTCTTGCTCCAAGGCCTCACGGGTGCGTCGCTCGGCAAGCACCTGTTCGGGTTGCGCGTCGTCCGGGAGACCGGAGCGATCGCCGGCTTCGGGTGGAACGCGCTGCGCACGTTGTTGCTGTTCGCGACGCTCGTGTGCGGGTTCGTGCTGATCCCCGCAGAGTTGGTCGTTGCCGCAGCGACGAAGCGCCACCAGCGCGTCGGCGACATGGCCGCGGGGACCTACGTCGTCGCGAAGTCGTCGGTGGGCGTTCCGATCGCTCCGATCACCGCGGCGACGCCGACGCCGTGGGCGCCCGCTCCCACCGGACCGGTGACCCAGGGATGGGGCACGCCGAACGTGCCCGCCACCTGGGGCACGCCGACTGCGCCACCGTCGTGGGGCACCCCCGTGAGCCCACTGCCCACCGGTCCGGCGCCCACAGGTTCGGCGCCGACCGGTCCCGCGCCCACCGACGCAGGGTGGGCCGCACCCGCACCCGCACTCGCACCCGCGCCCGCACCGGCACCCGTGGGGCCGGAGCCGCTCCCGTCGGCCGCGGCAACTCCCGAGCTACCGCCGGGGGCCGAGATGCGCTTCGACGAACGCTGGAACGCCTGGCTCTACTGGGACCCGGCTGCGAACCGCTGGCTGCGCCACGACGCGGCCACCGGGACCTGGATCCCGATGTGATTCCCGGACGCCCCCGTCCTCGACGCCGCCGGTCAGAGCCCGGTCTGGAAGTGGCCGCCGACGGGGGTGGCGGGTGACGCGTCCATCGCCTCGAGGATGAGTTCGGCGATGTCTTGGACCTTGACATCGTCTTCTCTGCCCTGGCCCTTCACGCCGTCTTCCATCATCACGTAACAGAACGGGCAGGCGACCGCGATCCGGCTCGCACCGGTGGCGACCGCTTCTTCGGAGCGCTCGGTGTTGACCTTCTTGCCGATGCTCTCCTCCATCCACATGCGCGCGCCGCCCGCACCGCAGCACATGCCCTTGGTGCCGTTGCGCGGCATCTCGACGACTTCGATGCCGCCGAGGCTGCCGATCACGTTGCGCGGCGCGAGGTACACGTCGTTGTGCCGACCGAGATAGCACGAGTCGTGGTAGGTGACGCGCTCCTCGAGCGACGCACCGGCGAGCACGAGGCGACCGTCGGCGACGAGTTCTTCGAGGAACTGCGAATGGTGGATCACCTCGTAGTTGCCGCCGACCTGGGGGTACTCGTTCTTCAGCGTGTTGAAGCAGTGGGGACACTGGGTGACGATCTTGCGCACGCCCATACCGTCGAGCATCTCGATGTTCTGCGCCGCGAGCATCTGGAACAGGTACTCGTTGCCGGAACGGCGCGCGCTGTCGCCGGTGCACATCTCGTTCGGCCCGAGGACCGCGAAGTCGATGCCCGCGCGCTGCATGAGCTTGCTCATGGCACGCGTGGTCTTCTTGTTGCGGTCGTCGAAGCTGCCCGCGCATCCGACCCAGTAGAGGTACTCGTGGTCGAAGGCGTCGCTCGGGTCGATGATGGCGATGCCATCGAGGTCGGCCGCCCAGTCGCCGCGCTCACCCTGGTTCATCCCGTACGTGTTGGCCGAGTTCTCCATCGCTCGGTAGGTGTTGCCGAGTTCGGTGGGGAAGTCGCTCTCCATGAGCGACTTGTAGCGGCGCATGTCGAGGATCTTGTCGAGGATCTCGATGTTGACCGGGCAGATCTCGTCGCAGGCCTTGCAGGTCGTGCACGACCACAACTCCTCGCTCGTGATCCGCTCGAAGAGGTTGTTCGCTCCGACCGTGATCTCCGCGTCAGTACCGACGGGCGGTGAAACCGCAGGGGTGCCGGTCGCCGCCATGACCTCGCCGACCTTGAGCACGATCTCGCGCGGGTCGAGCGGCTTGCCGGTCGCGTGCGCCGGGCACACCGACGTGCAGCGGCCGCAGACGGTGCACGCGTCGGTGTCGAACAACTGCTTCCAGGTGAAGTCTTCGATGACCGACGCGCCGAACGTCTCCAACTCGAGGTCGGGATCCATGAGGTTCGGCATCGGCTTCATCGCGCCCTTGGGCCGATCCTTGTCGCGGAGGTACATGTTCACCGGCGACGTGACCATGTGCCGCAGCTTGGTGGTCGGCAGGAGGATGAAGAACGCGAGCACCGCGACGAGGTGCACGCCCCACGCCCAACGGTGGGCGTCGGCGAGCCCGCCGGGGCTCCACGTGTCGAACAGTTGTGCGAGGGGAGAGCCGACGAAGCTCCACTTCTCGAAGGCGGGTTCGCCCATGAGCGCGATGCGGAACGCTTCGGTGACGAAGCCCGACACGCCGATCAGGGTGAACGTGCCCAGGATCATGGCGTCTTCGGGCTTGGTCTTGATGCGGATCCGGTACGGCCGCTGCACGTAGCGCCGCGCGATCGCCCAACCGATCCCGACGAGGAACAGCACGCCCGCGAGATCGGCACCGAACGCGTACGCGCGGTAGATGTTGCCGTGGAGGAACTTGAGCGACTCGGGCAGTTGGTGGTCGGCCTCGATGAGCACGGTCGCGAGGAACAGCCCGAGGAAGCCGAAGTAGAGGAACGAGTGCATGATCCCGGCAGCGGGATCGCGCAGCAGCGTCTTCATGTACACGCCGGCGCGCAGATCGGCGAGGCGACGCTTCGCGTTGGTCTTCGTCGTGCGGCGATCGTCGGCCTGGCCGCGCTGATAGTTCTTGATCCGGATCGAAGCGAGCCACGCCACCGTGAACAACGTGACGGCCATGACCGCGTAGAACGCGACCTTCAAGGGCGTGGGGATGTTGCCGAAGATCGGCCGGTGGATCTCCGACTCCTCCTCCCAGCCCGTGAGGGTGGGAGCGATACCGGACGCGATCGTGAACAGCGCGAACGCGCCGCCGAGGGCGAGGACGAGCTGATGGGGCTTCAACGGCAACCGGCGCACTCGGGCCTCCCGCGAGGGTCGCAAACGCGGCGAAATCTACTGTCCGTTCGTGACGCCCGGCCGGTTCGGGCCGACGTGGCCGAGTCGTCCGATTCGAGGCGGCGAACGGCCGGCGCCGGAACTGCTGGACGACTACTGGATGCTCTTGGCGTCGTTCTCTCGCACGCGTCCGGCGAGCGCCGCGAGCAGCTTGCGGGCGAATCCGGGAACGTCGTCGACGAGCCCGGCGAACTCGCGCTGGCCGAGCACGACGACCTCCATCGGGGTCTCGGCAGTGACGGTCGCGTTGCGCGGGTGCTTGTCGAGCAGCGACAACTCCCCGAAACCCTGGCCGGTCCCGAGCGTCGCGACCCGACGACCCCGCCGGGTCACCTTGGCCGTTCCCGACAGGATCACGAAGTACTGGTTGCCCATCTCGCCCTCCGAGCAGAGCACCTTGCCCTCGGGAACGCGGACGTCTTCGGCCCGCTTGGCGACGAGGTTCAGCTCCCGACGCGAAAGCGTGGCGAAGAGCGGTACCTCGGACAGATGGGTGATGAAGTCACGACCGGCCATGACCGGGCAATCTAGGTTGCCCGACGCCGACGCGCACGCGCCGACGCGCACGCGTCGACGCGCACGTGATCCCGCGGCCTTGCGGCGTTCGTGCGACCTCAGTCGAGGCGCGTCCAGTCGACGCCACCGCGACAGAACCACAGGCGACCGAGCACGTCGACGACGAGGTCGCCCGTGCACCCCGCGTCGGGGTGGCCCGGCGAGTCGCCGGGGAGGAGCCGCACCGCGGCCGTGCCGCCGGCGAGAACCGCTCCGCGGCCGGACGCGCTCATGGCACGCACCGCGGTCGCCTCACCGCGCTCGATGGCCACGATCGACCTGCCGTCGAACGGGGGCCGGGGCGGCGTGGGCTCGCGGCGGGCCAGGTCGCCGCGGCCGTCGACGGCGAAGGAGCTGGCCCGTCGGATGGCCGTCTCGGGCTTGGCATGTCGCAGCGCGAGCGCCTTCAGCGCGGCCAGTTCGTGTTGGAGCGCGTCGATCCGGGCGGTGATCGCGGCGAAGGGATCCTCTCCGGCCTCGGCCGCACCGGTCGCATCGGTCGCTTGGATCTCGCGTTCGTGGGTCTCGGACAGCGACAACATGGTCATACCGTCTCATCGGGGGTCCGCGTCGATTGTCGCGCGAAAGCCGCGAGAATCGTCCCGGCCGGGAATTGATGCTGACACACTCAAGTTCTATGCTCGGCTCCACTTCAACTTCTCGTCCAGGAGGAACCCAATGCCCAAGGCCGTCGGAATCGACCTCGGCACGACCAACTCGGTCGTGTGCATCCTCGAGGCCGGAGAACCCACCGTCATCCCCAATTCCGAGGGCTCGCGCACGACCCCGTCGGTCGTCGCCTTCTCCAAGAC
>SXJQ01000227.1 GCA_005779345.1 Actinomycetota bacterium | reverse complement strand
CGCGCCTGCGCGTCGACCTGCCCACCGGGATCGCCCTGTTCCTCGCCGCCACCGCGGTGGTGGTGCTGGGTGTGTTGCCCGGCTGGCTCATGGACGCCGCCGAACACGCGACCCAACTCCTCGCCGGGGGTTAGGGAGTTTGGGCGTCGGTGGCACCGAATGTGGCGGGTACCGGTTCGGTGAGGCGATCGACGATGGCCCACGCAGCGAGGGCCGGAGCCGTCCAACGGCGTTCGTCGAACACGAGCTCGCGACGCACGCGGGCGTCGTCGAGGATCTGCCAGAGGCCGTACCCCTCGAAGATCGCACCGATCATCTCGGCGAGGTCCTGGATCTCGAGTGGAGCACGGACGCGTAGTCCGAGACCCGACAGCACGGGCCCGTAGACGTTCTCCGCGAGGCTGCGGTAGCCGTACTCGTAGTCGTCGCAGGCTCGTTGCGCGACGTCCGGGTACTCGTCGAGATAGATGAGCGAATGCAGCCAGAGCAGGTAGGCGTCGTTGTGCGAATACCGTCCGTCCGCACTCGGTGCCCACTTGTCGAGTTCGTGGTCCGCGAAGCGCCGGATGATGCCGCCGAGATCGACATCGGTCGGGGCGCGATCTTCCACGAGCCGATCGACTGCCGCGTCGCCGGCGTCGCGTCCCGAGATCCCCGCGATGGAGTAGTCGATGACGAGGTAGTCGACGACGAGGTGCTCGATCAGACCATTGAGGTAGTCGCGCTTGGTCGCGAAGTGTCGGCGCAGTGTGTTGCGCGACAAGTCGGCCTCGCGGGCGACCGCGGTGATCGTGAGGGAACCGAGCAGTTGGTGCAGATCGCGCCGTTCACGACGGACCAGGCGTGCGCCCGCGTCGAGGAGCGCCGTTCGTGTGCGGTTGCCTCGGATCATCGGGTCGCGCCCCCACTGCGCGAATCGCCGCTCGTTTGGTCTGGAGCGACGTCGGACAGTCTGTCATCGTGCGAGGGTCGATGCTGTGACCGTGGGGATCATCGACCGTCACCGCGGATCGGGATTCGCCGATCCGCGGCGATGGTCGGTGCGTGGTGGTGGCGACCTCGCGCGAACTTGCTCAGCCCGCGGCGCTGAGCGGTTCGGGGCGCGATCTGCGCGCCGGTAACCGCAGGCGCAGACGTCGGAGCGAATCGGAGTTCGCCGCGCGGGCTGCGTCGCCGGCCGACGTTCCGGCGAGGTAGTCGCGGGCGAGTTCGTAGGCCTCGTCGATGATGGCCTCGCCGCCGGAGAAGTCGAACAGGTCGCGCCGGTCGTCGGGCCGGGGGAGTTCGAGGATGCGGACCCCATCGGGGACGAAGCGCTTCTCGATCTCGAAGCGCAGGTTCCGGGAGTGCGCGAACGACGCCATCACGACGTCGAGCGGCGAACGGAACTCGCGTGACGCGGCGCCGGCGGAGACATTGAGCACGTAGACGACGTCGACGGGCCCGCAGAGCGAGTGCCACAGGGGGACCGAGTCGATGATCCCGCCGTCGACGAGCCTGCGGCGGTCGTGTGCAACGATGGGGAACACGCCCGGCAGCGCCGCGGAGGCGAGCAGGGCGGGCTCGAGCGGGCCGCGGGCGAAAACGACCTCTTCACCCGAATCGAGATCGGCGGCGATGACCCGCAACGGGATCGTCAGGTCGGCGAACGAACGCGCCGGGGTCGCCTCGCGGATGACGAGTTGCAGGCCGTCGCTCGTGAACAAGTGCGTGCCGCGTCGCACGACGTTCCACGCGCGTGACAGCCTCGACCCGGGGAACACCTCGTTGCCGGTGAGCGAGCACCAGACGTTGGCGAGCCGGGCGACGCCGGTGAGGTTGGGGGCATAGGCGAGCGCGGCGCCGTTGAGCGCCCCGACCGAACAGCCGACGATCACATCGGGGCGGATCCCGGCCTCGACGAGCGCACGGAGTTGCCCGACCTGGGCGATGCCCTGGTTCCCGCCGCCCGACAGCACGAACGCGACCTTCGGCGCCGGGCGCGCAGCGCGCGGCGACCGGCGCGGCCGCGCCGGGACACGGTCGGTACCGCGTCCGTGTCTGCTCATCGCCGTCGCCTCCCGTCGCTCGGGTTCCCTTCGGGGCATCGGCACCGCAACTGCCCGGGATAACGACCAAATTCCGGACCTTGGTCGGTACCGCCGATGCGACGGTGAGAAATCGACCCGTCTTATACTCCGACGCAGTTCCGACGGCGGTCGGGGCCCTGGCTCCGGCCGGGTCGACCGTCTTCGGCCCCGGGGGCAACGGAGCGTTCGTGGAAGCAAACGATCTGCAGGACTTCTACCGTCAGTACCTCGCGGTCGCGGTGTTCGTCGGTGCCGCGCTCGTCATGGTCGGAGCGATGCTCGGGGTCGGGGCGCTGTTGCGCCCGACGCGCCCGCAGGCCGAGAAGTACATCACCTACGAATCGGGCTCCGACCCGTTCGGCCAGTTCGGCCAGCAGAACGTTCGCTACTACCTGTACGCGTTGCTGTTCGTCATCTTCGATGTCGAGACGGTGTTCCTCTTCCCCTGGGCGATCGGTGCCGACGGTGCCGCGCAGGGCGGTCTCGGTTGGTTCGGCTTCGTCGAGATCGCGATCTTCACCGGCATCCTCGTCGCCGGTCTCGCCTACCTCTGGCGCAAGGGGCTCCTCAAGTGGGCCTGATGACCAACGGGTCCCTGCGCCAAGGACCCCTCAAGCCGATCGGCGACCTGCTCGCCTACAGCCGCAAGTACTCGCTGTGGATGTTCCAGTGGGGCCTCGCGTGCTGCGCGATCGAGATGGGCACCGCGCTCGCCGGACCGCGCTACGACGTCATGCGTCTCGGCGTCATCCCGTTTCCCGCGAGCCCGCGCCAGGCCGACCTCATCGTGATCAGCGGCACCGTCACCGACAAGATGGCGCCCGCGATCAAGCGCTTGTACGAACAGATGCCCGACCCGAAGTACGTGATCTCGATGGGCAGTTGCGCGAACTGCGGCGGCCCCTACTGGGACAGCTACGCGGTCACCAAGGGCGTCGACCAGATCATCCCCGTCGACGTCTACGTGCCGGGCTGCCCGCCGCGTCCCGAGGCAGTCATCCAGGGCATCGTGATGTTGCAGGAACGCATCCAGAACGAAGACCCGGCGTTGCGTTGGGGCGGCGGGCACTGGGAGCCGATCGTGGTCGGTGGTCCCGAGGCACTCACCGCGGTCGGAGCCGAGGTGCCGGCGTGAACGACGACAACGTCGCACTCCTCGATCGGGTCGTCACCGCACTCGGTGCCGACGCGATCGTCGAGTCGTCGGAGTCGCTCGGCGATCTCGTCGTGCGCGTCGCGGCCGATCGCTGGCGCGACGCGGGTACCGCGTGTCGACATTCGCTCGGCTTCGACTACCTGTCGTTCGTCGGTGCGATCGACTGGATGCCCGCGCCCGCGGCCGACGAGGGCAGTGGCGACACGAGCGCACCCGCGCAGCCGCGTGAGCAGACGTACGGCGTCGCCGGCAGCGCCGGTCGTTTCCAGGTGTTCGCCCGCGTCGGCTCCACGCGGATCCCACGCCACGGTCTGACGCTCAAGACCGACGTCGCCGAGCCGACGCTGACCGCGCAGTCGTGGGTGCCGGTGTACCCCGGCGCCGATTGGCACGAGCGCGAGACCTGGGAGATGTTCG
>SXJQ01000226.1 GCA_005779345.1 Actinomycetota bacterium | reverse complement strand
GAGCGGGGACTCGGAAGGGGCGAGGTGGAGCGGGGACTCGGAAGGGGCGAGGTGGAGCGGGGACTCGGAAGGGGCGAGGTGGAGCGGGGACTCGGAAGGGGCGAGGTGGAGCGGGTCAGTGGTGGGCGGCGTCGTGCTCGCAGGGTGAGGCGTCGGTGAGGAACCGGCTGCGTGGGCAGGAGACCTTCATGCCCCAGCCGCACTTCGGGCACTGCGCCGGTCCGTCGGCCGCGGCGCTCGCCCAGAGCGTCGTGCCGCAGCTCGGACAGCGCTGCTGCCAGAACGTGCACTCGAACTCGTCGAGGCGCTTGCTGGTGAGGGGGCAGCCGTGCCCGCCGCACACCGGCCAGGCCGGGTCGGGCTCGATCGCCAGCACGGGACACTTCGGGACGCATTCCGCGCAGTCGTTGCACGTGAACGGATCGATGACGAAGAGTCCGAGGAAGGTGTCGGTCTTGGTCAGCGCGCCCGTCGGGCACGAGAAGTCGCAGGCTCCGCAGCCGATGCAGACGTCGTCGAGGACGCGAAAGCTCATGCCGGCAGACCGGGCGCGAACTCGTTCTGCGGGTGGAAGCTGCGCAACTCGTGCATGCAGTCCCAGTGGACCCACGGCGCGGTGTCGACGTGGCCGGCGGGCGCGGCGGTGCACAGCCGGTACTTGCCGGCGGCGTCGTCCCACTCCCACCAGCCGTAGGGAGCGTCGAGCGCCCGGGTGATGGGTTGGTTGCAGTTCGGGCAGGTCGGTGCGCTCATGGTGGGCCTCACGTGGTTGCGACGGCGGCGCGGGCGGCCCCGTCGATGTACTCCTGCAGGGTCTGGTTGAAGCGGCTGAACTTGTCGAGGCCCATCGGGTCGTCGCCGGTGAGACGGACTTCGTCGCCGAGCAACACCAGCGAGTTGATGGTCTGCAACCCGGTGGCGCGCCCGTTGGCGAGCACGTCGTCGAACATCGCCTGCCACGCCGTGAGCGGCCCGACGAGCGAGAAGTCGACGATCGTGTCGGGCGCGCCCGGCCCGACCTCGACGCAGTTCAGTTCCTCGAAGCGGATCCGGACCCGGAACGTGGCGCGGCCGTCTTCCATCACGATCGCGAACACGGTGTCGGCGTCGCCGAGCAACCGGAACCGATCGGGATCGGCGTTCATCTCGGACTGCATCAGCTTGAAGAATGCGACGTCGTCGATCTTCACGGTTTCCCCTCCGGTCACGCGGCGCTGCGCTTGATGGTCTCGATGTCGATGCCGAGCAGGTCGAGCGGGATCTGCGTGCGTTCGAGACGGCTCACGCCGGCCCGCTCACAACGCGCGAGGTACGAGGTGAACTGCTTCTTCGTCATCTCGAGGGCGAGCGGGAAGCCCTTGTCCTCGACGTGTTCCACCCCGCCGGCGAGCAGCACCGCGAGCGCGGTCGACACGTCGGGGGCGGTCCCGAATTCGGTGAGCACCATCTCGCCGTGGTCGAGGGCCTCGTGGATCTCCTCGGCGACGTCGGGGTCGTTCTCGACGGCGTAACGGAGGTGCATCGTGCCGTAGGCCACGTGGCGCGCTTCGTCCTGCATGCACATGCGGAACATGCGCTTTTCGACATCGCTCGGCGAGATGAGTTCGCCCATGCGGAAGATGTCGAGCACGAAGCCCTCGCCGAGCAGATGCATCAGCGCGGTCGCCTGCGTGTAGGTCTTCGCCTCGATGATCGTGCGCAACAGGCTCGTCGGGCCGCTGCGGGAGAGGAGCAACCCGCCGCCGTTGGACAGTGCCCGCTTGCGGAACACCTCGGCGTGGCGGGCTTCGTCCATGATCTGGGTGCAGAGGAACATCTTGGCTTCGATGAAGTCGTGGTTCATCCGCCACATCCACTTCGCCGGCAGGTCGGCGGCGATCATCTCGACCTCGGTGAGCAGCGTGCAGAGCTGACACATCGCGTGCTCGACGTCGTCGTCGAGCTCTTGCAGATCACCCCAGGGGATGTCGCGGGTCGCGCTCCACTGGCGGGCGACGGCCTCTTCGTAGAGCTCGCGGGTGTTGTCGGCCCAGACGTCGGTCTTCTTGTTGAGGATGTACCCCATGTCGGGGGTGTCGCCCTCGACGTCGCAGCCCCGCGGCGCCATCGAGCGGTGCTGGGGGTGGTCGGGGACCTCGCCGTAGGCGCCGACGGCGATGTCGAGCATCGTCAAGCCCCGCGGGCTCGGCTTCGGCCGAACGCCCCACTCGCTCTTGGCGCCGCGCAGCCACGCCCAGTCGAGCGGAGCTCCCATCGGCGACGCTTCCGGCAGACCGCTGTAGTCCTTGTTCGCCTTCCGCGGTTCCGGGCGGTTCTCGACGACCGTCATGGCGGCCCTCCTCAGGGGGTCGAGGTGCGTGTGATGAGACAGTGCACCCCGACCTGTCTCACGCGCGAGGGCCAGAAGTCCCGAACCTCGGGACCGCCGTCCCTGCGGAGGCCGGTCTCGTAGGCTCCGCCGCCGTGAACGATGATCTCGACTCCGCCGCCGGGCGGGATCTCGACTCCGCCACCGGGCGGGACCGCGATGCCACCGCCGGGCGGGATCTCGACTTCTCCGGCCAGGTCGTCGTCGTCACGGGCGGTGCCCGGGGCCTGGGCCGGGGGATCGCGACTCGGTTCCTCCGAGCCGGCGCCCAGGTCGTGATCTGCGGGCGCAACGAACCCGAGGAACTGCCGGCGGCCGGTGCGATGCGAGCAAGTTTCGTCGCCGCCGACGTACGCGACCCCGACCAGAGCGGGCGGGTCATAGACGCAGCGGTCGAACGACATGGCCGCCTCGTCGTGCTCGTCAACACCGCCGGGGGCGCGCCGCCGAGCGTTACGGCGACGGTGAGCCCACGCTTTTCGACGTCGATCATCACGCTCAACCTGATCGCGCCGCTCGTCCTCGCACAGCAGGCCAACGCCGTGATGCAGGCGCAGGAGTCGGGCGGATCGATCGTGAACATCGCGAGCGTCTCGGGTCTGCGCCCGTCGCCGAACACGGCTGCCTACGGTGCCGCGAAGGCCGGGCTCATCAACCTGACCGCGACGCTCGGCGTGGAGTTCGCTCCGAAGGTGCGAGTGAACTGCGTGAGCGCGGGCTACATCGTGACCGAGCAGGCCCACCTCTTCTACGGCGACGACGCGGGGATCGCCGCGGTCGGCGCCATCATTCCGATGGGCCACATGGCCGAGCCGAGTGAGGTCGCCGACGTCGTGCTGTTCTGTGCGTCGCCGCTCGCGCGGTACGTCGCGGGAGCGAACATCGTCGTCGACGGCGGCGGCGAGCGACCCGCGTACCTCGATGCCGCGACACCTCGATCCGCCGATCAGTAGCCCGGAGACCGAACATGACCGAAGCTGCCATTCCCGCCCTGCGCTCGTTGCGCGATCAGGCCGTCGCGATCGGACGCAGCCTCAGCGACGACGAATGGAATCTGCCGTCGGACTGTGCCGGCTGGCTCGTCCGCGACGTCTACGCGCACATGGGCGGCGTGTTGCACGGCGTGGTCGACCCTGAGTTCATGCGCGCGGGCGACGACCCGAACGACATGGAGTCGGGCATGGAGGTCGGTGTCGCCGAGCGACGCGCCTGGCCCGTCGCCGACGTGCTCGCCGAATACGAGGAGTACTCGGCGCAGGCGATCGAGAACTTCGCGGCGCTGCAAGGCAACGACCTGGGTGCCATGGAGATCCCGATGGGCAACCTCGGTACGCACCCGCTGCACCTGCTCGCGAACGCCTTCGTGTTCGACGCGTACTGCCACCTCCGCAACGATCTGCTCGCGCCGTACGGATCGCTCGACCGCGAGCCGCCGGCCGCGAACGCCGCGCACCTCGGACCGATCCTGGAGTGGATGATCGCGGGCCTCCCGCAGATGTGCGCCGCCGATCTCGCCTTCATGGACGCACCGGTGGTGCTCGAGTGCGTCGGCGACGGCGGCGGTTCGTTCCTCGTCGGGCCGCCAGGCACGCCCCGCGCGACGATCACGACCACTCCCGACGCGTTCGTGCGCTGGGGAACGCGCCGGCGCGACTGGCGCGACGAAGGCGTCGTGATCTCCGGCGACGAGAGCTACGGCGCCGCGGTGTGCGACGCGACGAACATCATCTGACCGCGCACCCCCAACGTTGAGTGTCCCAACGTTGAGTGGAACACCCGGATATTCGGGAAAACCACTCAATGAACGAGGCGTCGGCGCTCGCGGTACGCGGCCTCGATGCGTTGGAGCGTCTCGGTCGGGTGGTCGACAACGTCTTCCCACGTGACGAACGTGAGCCGCCACCCGGCCGTTTCGAGCGTCGCGACCCGTCGCTTGTCGCGCTTCCACCGCACTCTGCCCTGATGCCATTCCCATCCCTCGGCCTCGACTCCGTAACGCAGTGCGTTCCACGCGACATCGATGCGCGCGGTCTGGCCGTCGGAACGAATGGCCGCGCACTGACGCTCCGGCGGCTTCGCGCGGGCGAACGAGCGTCGTGACATGAGGTTCCAGAGGCGGAGTTCGAGGTCGGACTCGGTCGGGGCGAGTCCGCTCTGGCGTTCGACGATCTGGCGGATCTTCTCCGACCCGGCGACGCCGCGGCCGCCCAGTTGGCCGATGCGGACCCCGAGGTGTTCGGGTGAGATGAGTCGAAGCCGTCGCGCGTTCTCGAACATCGACTCGAGGCGACCCACGTCGAGATGACCGGCGAGCTCGATCAGGGTTCGCGCCGCGGTGGTGCAGGGGATCCCGTCGGCCACGATCCGGTCGGCGATGTCGAGCCGCAGCGTCCGGCGCATCCGAAACGGGATTCGCTCGAGCGGGTACTGATCCGGCGCGTCGAGCAGTGCGGTGCGGTTGTTCGATCCGTAATGGGTCAACACGTGGAGTTCGCGCGGCAGGTCGGTGGCGATCCGAAGAAGATGCGCCGCCGCGTGTCCGGTGAGCAGGGCGTCGCCACCGGCCGACAGCACCGCGGCGAGGTTCAGTTGCGCGAGCGTGCGCGGCGCGCCGACGATTCGGTACACGCCCGGCAAGACGAGCGCGAGCCGCTTCGAGGCGACGATCGCATCGAACTCGCGTTGGTCGAATCCGAAGGCGCCGATCGATCGCAGCGCGATGAGCCCGTGGAGGGCCTCGCCGCTCTCCAACAGCACGCGTACGCGGTCAGGACGAGGGTTCACGGTCTCCCCATTCGGAGGCAAGTCGGCGAACCGACACAGCGGTCGTCGGGGGAAGCCGTCGCGGGGGAGAAGGTCGGACCCTACCGGAGGTGTTCTTTGAGTGGAAGACCCGGATATTCGGGTGATCCACTCAATGTTCGTGGGGGTGTGGGGGCGCGGGGTGTGGGGCGCGGGGTGCGGGGGTTGGCGGGCGCGTGTCAGTCTCGTGACCATGACCGATCGACTCACGAACAAGGCTGCACTCGTCACCGGCGCGGGCAGCGGTATCGGGCTCGCGTGTGCACGCAGGTTCCATGCGGAGGGAGCGCGGGTCGTCGGGCTCGACATCCTCGTTGGCGACGACCCGGCGATCGAGCACTGGGTGACCGCCGACGTACGCGACGAAGCGGCACTCGCGGCGGCGATCGGCGAGGCTCACGCGCATCTGGGCCGGATCGACGTCCTCGTGAACGCGGCCGGTGTCGCGAGTGGCGGCGGTGCGATGGATGTTGCCGAGGAGGAGTGGGACCGCGTCGTCGACATCAACTTGAAGGGGACGTGGCTCGCCTGTAAGCATACGCTCCCCTTCATGGTGCAGCAACGCAAGGGCAGCATCGTGAACCTCGCGAGTATCGAGGGGATCGAGGCGTTCCAATCACAGCTCGCGTACAACGCGAGTAAGGGTGGCGTCATCCTCATCACGAAGAACATGGCGATCGATCACGGTCATCTGGGGATCCGCGTGAACTGTCTGTGTCCGGGGCTCATCGAGACCCCGATGACCCAGATCCTGCACGAGCCGGGATTCGAGGCGATCAGCGACTCGTTCATCGCGGGACACATGTTGGGTCGCGCGGGTACGCCCGACGAGGTCGCGGCGTGTGCGCTGTTCCTCGCGTCGGACGACGCCAGCTTCGTCACCGGCTCGGCGCTCACCGTCGATGGGGGGTTCACCGCGGGGCGGCGACTCACCGAGCCGGGCGGCCTGATGTGACAGGCGCGCCGGACGTCGCGCTCGACATCGACACCGCGCTCCCGATCGTCGCCGGGGTGTTCGCCGAGCACGCCGCGATCAACCGACTGCCGTCGCTGGCGTGGGGCGTCGTAGACCACGGCGAGCTCGTCGCGAGCGCGAACGAGCTGTCCGTGTATCGGATCGCGTCGATGACGAAGAGCTTCACCTGCGCTGCGGTCCTCACGCTGCGCGACGAGGGGCGCATCGCCCTCGACGATCCGATCGCCCGGCACGCCCCCGAACTCGCACGCGTGGCCGGGCCCACGACCGACTCGCCCGCGATCACCGTGCGCCATCTCATGACGATGAGCAGCGGCCTCGCGACCGACGATGCCTGGGCCGACCGGCACCTCGACGTGACCGACGAAGAACTCGACCGCTGGCTCGGGCCCGGTGCCGCGTTCGCCGCTGCGCCGGGAACGATGTTCGAGTACTCCAACCTCGGCTTCGGTCTTCTCGGCCGGGTCGTGCAGCACGCGACCGGAGCCTCGGTACAACAGCTCGTGACCGAGCGTCTGGTCGTCCCACTCGGCTTGCGCGACACATCGTGGGTCGAGCCGCGCGGCGCGGTGGTCGGTTACCGCGCGGACGGCGACTCCGGGATCGAGCCCGCGCTCGGCGACGGCGCGATCGCACCCATGGGCGGGCTCTTCACGACCGTCGCCGACCTGGCACGGTGGGTCGGTTTTCTCGGCGACGCATTCCCGGCCCGTGACGACCCCGACGACGCTCCGCTGTCGAGGGCGAGCCGACGCGAGATGCAACAAGTCCAGCGGGCGTTCGCGCCCCGCACGGTCGTTGCCCGCGACGGGCGGGTCCGTACGGTCGCCGGGGGGTACGGTCTCGGCCTCAACGTGCTCCACCACGACGGGCTCGGTTGGGTGGTCAGCCACAGCGGTGGTCTCCCCGGGTACGGCTCGAACATGCGATGGGTACCGGGAGTCGGAATCGGGCTGATCGCTCTTGCCAATGCGACGTACGCGCCGATGGCCGAGGCGACGGCCGCAGTGCTCGACGCGCTCCACGGCGCCGGGCTCGTCCACGCCTCGCGCCCGCCGGTGACCCCGGCAGTGCGGGCCGCGGCGGACGCGCTGTCCGCGTTGCACGAACGGTGGGACGACGTGACCGCGACGACGTTGTTCGCCGACAACATCGCGCCCGACATCCCGCTCGTCGATCGGCGGGCCACGGCCGAACGTTTGCGCGAAGAGCACGGACCGCTGCGTCTCGCCCGCATCGAGGCGCAGTCGGCCACCGCGGCGATCGCCGTGCTGCACGGTCCTGCGAGCGAGGTCCGTATCGAGTTCCAGCTCGCGCCGATCGCTCCGCCCCGTGTGCAGTGGTACGAGGCTGCGGCGACCGCATAGGGCCTCGCCGTGGAGGAACTCGTCGACGTCGGGCAGCCGGAATCGGGCAGAATGCGTGCCCATGTATCGAGACACGATCCTCGTCGTTCACATCGCGGGCGTCGCCGCCTGGCTCGGTGCCAACTTCGTGCAGTTGTTCCTCGCGCCGTGGTTCGCCCGCCGACCGGCGGTCGAGTACGCAGCGTGGATCGACGCGTCGCGGATGCTCGGACAGCGCTACTACAACGTCGCGGGCGCGGCGATCGGTACGACGGGCGTGCTCCTCGTGATCGAGACGGGGTACGGATGGTCGGCGGGATTCGTCGGCGTCGGCATCGCGGTGATCTTCGTCGGCGCGATGCTGGGGATCTTCGCGTTCACGCCGCTCACCGCACGGCAGGCCGAGGCCGTCCGCAGCGGCGACGGTCCGACTGCACGATCCCTGACTGGGCGCGTGACCTCACTCGCGGTGCTCGACACGATCCTCGTGCTGACCGCGTTGAGTGCGATGGTCGTGCGCTGGCGGAGCTGAGCCGCTCCCGGAGCCCGAACCGGCCCGGATGATCCTGCTCAGGGGTGCTGGCTGCTCACGCTGACGACCTCACCGGTCATGTAGGTGGAGTAGTCGCTCGCGAGGAACACGATCACGTTGGCGATCTCCCACGG
>SXJQ01000225.1 GCA_005779345.1 Actinomycetota bacterium | reverse complement strand
TGGCTCCCGAGCGAGGGCCGCTACCGCGAGGTCACGTCGTGCTCCAACTATCTCGACTACTCGGCGCGTCGCCTCGGAACCCGCGTGAAGGGCGAGCGCGGCACCCAGCCGCTGCACACGCTCAACGGCACGGCGTGCGCGATCAGCCGAACCCTCGTCTACCTGTTCGAGCACTACCAGGAACCCGACGGCGGGTTCCGGGTTCCCGAGGTGTTGCAGCCCTACACGGGCTTCACGCGGGTCGACCCGCGCGGCTGACCATTCGTGGTCAGGGCGACGCCGCGAGTGCGGTGTCGACCGCATCGAGCAGACGCGGCGCGACCCACGCTGCGCCGGCCTCGGAGAAATGGATCCCGTCGTCGGGACGGAGCGCGACGCCGCCGGCCTCTGCCGGGCACGGGTCTTCGCCCGAGCAGACGATCGGTGTGGCGTCGACGACGACGACGCGATCGCCGTGACCGGCAGCCCAGACGCGATAGAAGGCGCGCAGCGGACCACCGGTGAGCGCGCCGTTGTCGGCCCTGCACTCCTCGCGTTCGAGCAGGGCGTAGGGATCGTCACCTTCGCAGAGTTCGGTGTGCCCGCCGTTGCCGTACGCAGGGAGGACGAGCGCGAGCCGCGCCCCACTCGCCGTCAGGCGATCGAGGGTGCCGTCCCAGTCGGCGAACACCGCGGTCGCCCACTCCCGGGTCCCGGCGGCGAGCGCCTCGCCGTCGACCTCGACCGCGTACCGCTCGCGCTGGCTGTACCAGAGCACGACGTCGGGGTCGGAGTGCGCGACGAGCGCGTCGAACGCGGCGCGCGTCTCCTCCACGCACCGAGCCGCGTTGCTGAACGGGTCGTCGTTCTCGTCGAGGCGGAGGAGCTGCCCGACCGAACACCCGCCGAACGTCGCTTGCGCGTAGCCCAGATCGCGCTTCGTGGCCTCGGCTTCGAGCCCGGGGGCGAGGCTGCGGGCGACCGAGTCACCGACGATCGCGTACACCTGCGCGTCGGCGGGGGCGTCGCCGTCGGTGTCGCGCACGCCGCCGTCTTCGGACAGGTATTCGGGCACGGGCTCGGCGCCCGACGTACCGACGAACGTGAGGGCGACGACGACGAGCGCGGTCGCGCCGAAGGCCGGGAACGCGATGCGCGGGCCGAGCACGACGCCGCGAACGCGTCCCGAACGGATGGGCGACTCGATGCAGACGTACGACACGGCGGTGAGCGCCGCGATGACCGCGAGGCGAGCGGCGAGCAACCCGCCGCCCGTCCAGCCGGTCCGGTCAGCGTCGAGCCAGACGATCACCGGCCAGTGCCACAGGTAGATGCCGTACGAGACGCGGCCGCACAAGCGAAGCGGCGCCAGATCGAGCACGAGCGAAGTGAGACGGTTCCGCTCGACGATCGTGACGACGAGCAGGCAGGTGGCGAGACTGATCGCGATCGCGCCGCCGCGGTAGTAACGGATGTCGCGGAAGTCGAGCTGGGTCGCGCACCACGCGATCGCGGCGATGCACGCGACGACGAGCGCGTCGGCAGTGAGCGTCGCTCGCCCGGTCGCCCGCTGGCTGCGGTACTGACGCGGCGAGATCGCAAGCGCGAGGAACGCACCGAAGAGTGGTTCGAACACGCGGGTCTGCGTGGCGAAGTACGCGCCCGACGGGTCGAACCGGTCGTACCCGGCGGCGAGCAGGACGGCCGACCCGGCCGCCGCCGTACCCATCGCGATCAGGCCGAGGCGTCGAGCGTCGTGGCGGCCGCGGACGAGATGAGCACCGATCGCGATGATGAGCGGCCAGAGAACGTAGAACTGCTCCTCGATCGCGAGCGACCAGAGGTGACCGAGCATCGACGGGTCGGAGTTCTCGGCCGCGTACGACGCGCCGGTGAGCACGAACCGCCAGTTGACGACGTAGAAGATCGACGTGATCGCGTCCCACCGCAGGCTGCCGCGGAGCGAGGCGTCGATGGTGGGCGCGAGGAGCACGACGACCGCCAACACGACGAGCACCGCCGGGAGCAGACGACGCGCGCGGCGCAACCAAAAGGCGACGAGGTCGACGCCGCGGTGCGCGTGTTGTTCGGCGAGGAGCAGGCTCGTGATGAGAAAGCCCGACAGCACGAAGAACATGTCGACGCCGACGAAGCCACCATCGAATCCCGTGATGTCGAGGTGGTAGAGCAGGACCAGCAACACGGCGACCCCGCGGAGACCGTCGAGGCCGGGGAGATGGCCGAGTCGACGCTCGGTGGTGGGCGCGGCGGGCGTCGACATCATCGTCCGGGGGTCGGCGGCTGCGAGGCCGCAGCGGCAGCGCCGGCGGCGGAGGGCGACCGTATCCCACGAGTTGCGAGCCCGATCGGCACGCCGGGGCCGCGCCTACGCTGACCTGCTCGGAGGGATGGCAGAGCGGACGAATGCACCGGTCTTGAAAACCGGCGTGGTGAGAGCCACCGTGGGTTCGAATCCCACTCCCTCCGCCAAATCGTTCTCTTTCGAACCCAGTCGAAGAGAAACGGTCCGGCGTGTTCCGTTCCGTCGGTGTTTCCGGCCGGTGACGGCGTCGTCGTAGGGCCGGTCCTGCGCTTGATCCCACCATTGGCTGTCGCGAAGCCACACCGGCACGCCATTGGCCCACTCACCGTTGTCGTGTGCCTTGGGTTCGTCCAGGTCGATGACTGAGAGTTCAATGACCTTCGCCTTTTCGGTCGGTTCCTTCTCCTCGAGGAGGTCCGGACCGAGTAGCCGATCGAACGGTTCAGCGAGGTCTGCGGTGACGATGCCTTCTTCATCGACGAAGAATCTCTTGAAGACTGCCTGGTTGAGTTGGCGCCGTAGTGACTCGGGTGCGCCGTGGTAGGTCTGGTCGCAGCTGGCGGCGAACCGTAGGCAGATGTCGAGCGTGTTGGTGATGGTCCCGTAGCTGATCTCCGCGGCTTCGAGCCGGGCTTCGGTGTGGTGGATCTCGGTCGTGAGACGGGTCTGCTCCTGTCGGAACAGGTCCAGCGGTACGGAGTCGGCGTAGTACGCGGCGAGCAGCTTCTTGCGCTGCCCGTCGAGGGTCTGCAGTTGCCGCTTGGCAGATCTGCGGGTGTGTTCGGTCGACTCGTGCAGGTGCGCGAGATCTTGCTTGAGGATCGTGCCGAGCAGTTCGGCGTATTGCTTGTGGAGCCGCAGGTGCCGCCACTTGTCGGCGACCTGGTCTTCGATCGTCTCGACGTGGACGTAGCCGCGAACGCAGTTGGTGCGCTTCTGGTGCCGTCCGACGCAGAAGAAATATTCGTAGGTGGTGCCGTGACGGTTGGTCTTGCGGTCGAAGCACAGGCGGCTGCCGCAGCCACCGCAGTAGATACTGCCGCGGAGGTAGTGCGGGTTCTTACGTCGTTTCTCGCCGAAGCGGTGCGAGTCGAGCGCCGCCTGCACCCGATACCAGACCTCGCGGTCGATGATCGGTTCGTGGTTGCCTTCGTGTTGCGCGCCTCGCCAGTTGACGAGCCCGATGTAGTA
>SXJQ01000224.1 GCA_005779345.1 Actinomycetota bacterium | reverse complement strand
GCTTCGTCATGCGCGTCCGTATCGGCTACCCCGATCGCGATGCGGAGCTCGCCATCCTCGACTCGCACGCCCGCGGCGAACTCTCGACCGACGCGATCGCGCCGGTCACCGACGCCGCGACCATCGAACACTGGCAACAGGCGCTCGCCGACATCCACGTCGCGCCGTCGCTCGCGCGTTACATCGTCGACCTCGTCGATGCGTCGCGGCATCACCGCGATCTCATGCTCGGTGTCAGTCCGCGTGGAGCGATCTCGCTCCAGCGCGCGGCACGAGCGCTCGCCGCGAGCCTCGGACGCGATTACGTCGTGCCCGACGACATCAAGGCGCTCGCGCCCGCCGTGCTCGAGCATCGCGTCGTACTGGGCGCCGAGGCGCAACTACGGGGTGTCACCACCGCCGGGGTCGTGGCCGGCATCCTCGATTCGGTTCCGATCCCCGCCGAGTCACCCGCGCATCGCGTCGCCGCCGACGGTACCGGCGGCGGTTGACGACCGTGACCCTGACCCGCCGCGGTTGGGCGACGCTGGGCGCCGCGTTCGGCCTCTTCGCCGGCGGGCGCCTCCTCGGACTCGCGCAACTCTGGGTGCTCGGCACCGCGGCCGTCACGTTGCTCGCCACGGGTGCCGCGTGGACCGCCGCACAACGCGCGGTACTCGCGGGCGACCGCCGACCGGTCGAACGCCTCCAGGTCGGCATCGAGGGTCGCGTCGACCTCGTCGTGGTCAACGATGGTGATCGCCCGACACCGACGCTCGCGCTCACCGACTCGTTCGACCGTGGTCGACGCAGCGCGCGGTTCCTCCTGCCGCCGCTGCGAGCCGGCGAATCGGGTCGCGCGGCGTACCGGGTCCCCACCGACCGGCGCGGTCGATTCGAGCTCGGGCCCCTGCGCGCGACGATCGGCGACCCGTTCGGGCTCAGCGAGCGGGTCCACCACGTCGCCGGGACGACCGAGGTCATCGTCTACCCACGGGTCCACCACGTGTTGCCCGTCCCCGAACTCGGTGGCGACGCACTCGACTCGCTCGCCCCCGAGTTGGCCGGGCGCCCGGCGGTCGGCGGCGAGTTCCACCTCCTGCGCGACTACGACGCCGGCGACGATCTCCGCCGGGTCCACTGGAAGGCCACCGCGCGGCGCGGTCGATTGATGGTCCGCCAGGACGAATCGAAGCACCGGGCACCGGTCAGCGTGCTCCTCGACACGCGCGCCATCGTGCACGGCCACGAGAGCTTCGAGCTCGCGATCGAGGTGGTCGCCTCCATCGCCACCGCACTCGAGCGCGAGCACCGGCCGTACGAGGTCGTGACCGCGAGCGGCGAACGCCTCGGTCAAGCCGGGCAACGTCACCTCGCAACCGTGCTCGACGCGTTGGCCGTGATCGAGCTCTCCGGCCGCGACCGGATCGCCCCCGCCGTCACCGGGCGGCGTTCGACCGCGGTGCTGTTCGTCACCGGCGCGGCGCGCCCCGCCGATACCGCGGCGGTCGACCTCATGGTGCCGCGTGGCGGCGGACTGCTCGTGGTCGCGACGGCCGGAGGCCCGATCGAGATCGCCACGCGCGGTCGGCGCGCGCCACTCCTCATCGCTCCCCGACCCGACGAGGCGTTCGCCGCTGTGTGGAACGCCGCGGTTCTCCGATGGCAACGACCCGACCGAGCCCCGCGAACGCGCGCGTCCGCCAGCCGCTGATCGTCGTCGCGACGATCGCCGCGCTCAGCGGGGCCTCGGCCCTGCCGCTGACCCGCGTCTTCGCGAACCGATCGTGGCTCGTCGTCGTGGTCGCAGCTGCGGTACTCCCCCACGGGATCGGTGCACTGCTCGCGCGACGCCGGGTCGGTGGGGGTGCGACCCTCGCGGCCTGGACGGCGACCGCCGTGTGGTTCACCATCGTGGCGGTCGAACCGTCGAAGACCTGGCTCGGCCTGCCCACCCCCGCAGCGGTCGGGGCGTGGTGGGCCGACCTGCGCGGCGCGCCCGACATCTTGCGTTCGGCTACGACACCGGTCGATCCGCGCGGCGGTGCCCTGCTGCTCGCGTTACTCGCGGTCTGGGCCGCGAGCGCGGCGGCGCACTGGTCGGCAACCCGCCTCGACGGTCGATTCGGCGCGATCATGCCGACCCTCGCCCTGTTCGTCGCGGTCTCGGCGCTCGGTGACGGCGACCACTCGATCACGACGGGCCTCTACGGCGCCGCGACCGCCGGCTTCCTCCTCGCCCAACAACAGGTGGCGCTCGCCGACCGCCGGAGCTGGTTCCACGTGCGTCCCCCGCGTCGCAGTCGCCTCGCCGCGGGCGGCATGGCGATGATCGTCGCCGTCGCGGTCGTCGGTACCGTCGTCGGGCCGCGCCTGCCGAGCGCCGAGAGCGTCGGTCTGCTCGACTACCAGAACTGGGGTGAGGGGCGGGGCGGGCCCGGCGCGGTACGCATCGTGTCGCCACTCGTGAACATCGGCGACGCGCTGAACCAATCGCCGCCCGCCGAGGTGTTCGCCGTGAGATCCAGCGTCGGCACGTACTGGAGGCTCGCGGCGCTCGACGATTTCGACGGGACCGTGTGGGGACTGCGCGACACCAAGGCGCGTCCCGGCTATGTGGCACCCGAGTTCGACGGAAGCGTGCAGCAGGTTCGCCAGGAGTTCGAGATGGGTCCGTACCGCGGGCCGTTCCTCCCGGCGGCATTCCAGGCGATCGACACTCGCTTCCTCCCCGCGGAGTACTCGATCCACGAGTCGTCGACCCTGTTCCTCGAATCCGACGACTACGACGGGCTCGCGTACCAGGTCGAGTCGGTCGTGCCGCTCCCGACTCCGGCCCAACTCGCGGCGATCCCCCCGGCCGACACCGAGCGATTCGGCGAGTCACTCGCACTGCCGCGCGAGTTCCCCGACGATGTCCGCTCGCTCGCCCGCACCATCGTCGCCGACGCGTCGACCCCGTTCGACCAGGCGATCGCGCTCCAGGCCTTCTTCCGCGACGACGACCGCTTCGCCTACGACACCTCGGTCCGCGGTCACGACGACGACGCGCTGCGCCGGTTCGTGCTCGAAGACCGCCGCGGTTTCTGCGAGCAGTTCGCGGGCAGCTATGCGGCGATGGCGCGCGCGGTCGGCTTGCCATCGCGTGTCGCGATCGGGTTCACCGCCGGCCGGCTCGAACGCGACGGCCGCTACCACGTCGACACCGACAACGCGCACGCCTGGCCCGAGATCTACTTCGAGGGGATCGGCTGGACGCGGTTCGAGCCCACCCCGGGTCGTTTCGAACCGACGTCCACCGACTACACCGGAACCGGAGCCGAGGACCCGAACCCGCCACCCACGCGGCCGGGCGCCACCACGACCACGACCGCCGACCCCACCGCCACCACCGACCCGAACGCTGGAACGACGCCGACCACGGTCGCGTTCCGCGACCCGGACCGCGGCGTCGCCGCGGGCGATGGCACCAACGGCGACGCCGCGACCAGCGCGTGGCGACGCGGCCTCACCGTCACGACGATCGTCGTCGCCACCGTCGCCGCGTTCGCCGGCTCGGTCGTCGTCGCGGGGTTCGCGGGCGCAGCGCTCCGTCGTCGACGTCGCCACCGCGCCTCCGACGCGCGCGGTCGCGTCCTCGGCGCGTGGGCGCAGGCGCTCGAGCGCCTCGGAGAGGCCGGGATCACCCGACGACCCTCCGCGACACCGGTCGAGTTCGCGATGCGCGAAGCACCGGCACTCGGTGCCGGCCCGGCCGGACCGCCCCTGCTCGCACTGGCCCGCATCCAGACCGCCGCGGCCTATGCCGCGTCGGCGCCGAGCGACGAAGCGGCCGACGACGCGTGGAACCATGTGGTCGCGATCGAGCAGGCACTCACCGCCACCACCCGCCGAGCCGTGCGGTGGCGGAGACGGCTCTGGCGACGCTGAACGCTCGAACGTCAGGCGCTGTCGTCGGGCTCGCGTCGCATGCGATCGCGCAGCGCCTCGACGAACCCGGGCCGCGGCGTCCCGCCGCGCGATCCGAAGAAATCGTTGATGCTGGCCTTGCCCATCTTCTTCAGGTTGTCCGACACGACGAGGAGCGACCCGAGCATCACGACGAAACCGATCACCGCGATCGCGGTGCTGTTCGTGAACTGGGTGAGCACGATCACCAACCCGGCGATCGCGCCGATCATCGCGAACCGGATGTTGCGACCGGCGTGGCGGTAGACGGTCGTGCGGGTCACCTGGTCGACCAGCGCGGGATCGGTCGCGTTCAACTGCGCCTCGATCTCCCGGAGGATCTTCTGCTCTTCCTCGGAGAGCGGCATCGCGATTCCCTTTGCGTGGTCTCTCGGCGGGACGGGCGCACCCGGGGTCGGGCATCCGGGGTCGGCACATTGTCGCGCGAGACGATCCGAGCGACAACGCACCTACCGTACCTGTGTCGGCACCGGATCAGGCGGGATGAGCCCCCGAGGTGAGAGCGACCGGACGCCCGCCGTCGGCCGCCGAGCGATAGGCGGCATCGACGATGCGATGCGCCGCGAGCGCGTCGTGCGCGTCGGGCCACCCCGACACGGGCCCGCCGGGAGCGGCGAGGCCGTCGAGAAAGGCCTTGCTCGGCGCGGCGTAGGCCGCGACGGCCTTCTCGTAGACCTCGGGGACATCGAGGCTGGCGGCCCAGTCGGGCGCCTGCCCGACGATCTCGGTCGTCGCGTCGGAGGTCTCGACGACGAGAGGCCCGAGATAGTCGTCGTCGGTGTGGAAGAACGCCTGCTCGCAGAAGACCTCGAGTCGGCGGCTCGAACCCCGCGAGAGGATCTGGTGCCACACCGACACCAACGTCGCCTGACACCCGTCGGCGAAGCTCAACTGCACGACCGCGGTGTCTTCGATTCCCGGATACCCGAAGCGATTCGCCGTACGCGCGCTCACCGTCGTCGGGTCGCCGAGCACCCATCGCAGCACGTCGACATCGTGGATCGAGTGTTCGATGAGCGTGCCCCCGCCGGCACGCTCCACCTCGCCCCTCCAGGTCGAGCCGTACATGCCCTGCACGGGGAAGTACTGGTCGTCGCGCAGCACGACCGCCTGCGCGGCCCCGTACTCGCCGTCGCGTACGAGGTCCGCGACCGTGGCGAACACCGGCGCGCCGCGCAAGACGAGGCCGACCTGATGGGGCACACGCGCGAGGAGTTCGGTGACGCGTTCGCAACCGTCGAACGTCGGGGCGAGCGGCTTCTCGCAGAAGATCGCCAACCCACGTTCGACCGCTGCCGCCACCGCCGGGAGATGTCCATCGGTCCAGGTCGTGATCCAGACGACGTCGACATCGTCGAGCACGTCGAGCACCGAGGCCCGCACCGTGCCCCCGTTGTACCGAGCGAGTTTCGCCGCGCGATCCGCATCGGGGTCGTACACGGCGTGCAAGGCGGCGTCGATCAGGCCGGCGCGCGTGAGTTGGGCGAGCGCGTACGCGTGCACGGTCCCGATGTGTCCGCAGCCGATCATGCCGATGCGCTTCACCGTGTCGGTCCTCCCGGATCGTCTCGTCGGTCGACCAGTGTGGCCGCTCGGAGCGCGTCGCGGCCGAACCGCCGCCGGACCTCGTCCATCGTGTGTTCCACCCGCGTGCGACGTGTGTCGACGGGCGAGCGTTCGTCGACCGCGTCGAACGACAGCGCCCCTTGGACCGGCTCGGGTTCCGCGACCAGATTCGACGCATGGACCCCGACGAGGCGCAGCCCACGCGCGACGTCGATCTGGTCGAGCAGTTCGCGCGCGGTCGCGAGGATCGTCGACGAGGTATCGGTCGGCGCCGCGGACGTGTGCGCCCGCGTCACGGTCGCGAAGTCGGGGTAACGGGCCTTCAGCGTGATCGTCCGGGCGAGCAACCCCGACGCGCGCAACCGGCTCCCGACCGAGTCGGCGAGCCGGACGAGCTCGCGCTCGATGTCGGATCGTGACGTGAGGTCGCGAGCGAACGTCTCCTCGTTCCCGATCGACTTCGCCTCGCGTTCGGTGACGATGTCGCGCGGATCGAGATTGTGCGACAGGTCGTGGAGATGTCGCCCGGCCGCGGCCCCCACCGATCCGACGAGCACGTCGAGCGGCAGTCGCGCGACGTCGCCGACCGTCTGTACCCCGAAGCGTTCGAGCTTGGCCGCGGTCTTGGGCCCGACACCCCACAACCGCCGAACCGGAAGCGGGTGCAGGACGTCGAGCTCGCTCCCGGGCTCCACGACGAGCAACCCATCGGGTTTGGCGAGGTCGCTCGCGACCTTGGCCAGGAACTTCGTCGTCGCGATACCGACCGATGCGACGAGACCGGCCTCGTCGCGGATGCGTGCGCGGAGCTGCTGGGCGACCTCGGTCGGAGTGCCCAACAGACGCCGGACGCCTGCGACGTCGAGGAAGGCCTCGTCGACCGAGAGTTGCTCCACGAGCGGGGTCGCGTCGCGGAGAATCGTCATCACCTGCGCGCTGAACTCCGAGTAGACGTCGTGGCGCGGCGACACGAAATTGCCGTCGGGACAGAGCGTTCGCGCACGAGCGGTCGGCATGGCCGAGTGCACCCCGAACCGGCGCGCCTCGTAGCTCGCGGCGCACACGACGCCGCGCGGTCCGAGCCCCGCGACGACGACGGGTGTCCCGCGGAGCCCAGGATCGAGATGCTGCTCGACGCTCGCGAAGAACGCGTCGAGGTCGAGGTGCAGGATCGTCGCGTCGACCCGCGCGTCCGTCACGACTCGACCGGGTGCCGCACGACCCGCAGGTCGTCGCGCCCGGTCCCGTGCACCTCGTAGTGGAACGTGCGCGTCGCCTCCGCGGCCGACCAACGTTCGCCGAGCCACGCGGCAAGTGGTTCGCGCACCCATGCCGGCCCGCGGTCGAGTCGTTCCGCGATCTCCTCGTCGGGGACGAACCGCGCCTCGACCACGATGCCATCGGGATCGTCGACGACGATCTCGCCCTCGAAGGCGCTGGCGAGGTGCACCTCGCAGCGCATCCGCCACCCCATGTCGGGAGCGACGGCGACGACCTCGTAGACGGGACCGTGCCAATGGGTGACCGTGAGCCCGGTCTCCTCGGCGACCTCACGGACGAGGCCGGCGAGCACCGAGGGATCGCCGGCGTCGATCACGCCGCCGGGAGTGCTCCAATCCTCGGCGCCGCCCCGGCGTTGGTTGCGCACGAGCAGCAGGCCCTCGGGCGAGCACACCAGCGCGCCCGCGACGGTCCAGTCGTGCCACTCCACGCCGGCAGTGTAGGTACGATCCGCGACGATGGCAGACGATCTCGGCTCGTTCGAACTGCTCGCGACGCACCCGAACGCCCCGCGCAAAGGTCCCGTCTACCTCGCGTTCGGCCTGGTCGTGGTCGCCGGGGTGCTCGGGGCGCTCATCGGCTATTCGTTGATCGCGGCAACGTGCGACGAGACCGCGCCGCTGTTGCAGCGGCTCCTCGCCGGGGCCGTCCCCGGGATCGACGCCCCCGAGCGGTCGTGCACCGCGCGCGAACTCGGCGGAGGTCTCGCGGGCGCCGTCATCGCCTCGTTCGGCTGCGCGGTCGTCGCCGTCCTCGTGCTGCGCGCGATGGCCGAATGGAAGAAGACCCCGCCGAAGGAACCACGATGACCGATCTGCACCCGCTCGTGGTCGCCGAGCGCCACACGCTCGCCGACGCTCTCGAATCCCTCACCGCCGAGCAGTGGGCGACGCCGAGTCTCTGCGCGGGCTGGTCCGCCCGCGATGTCGTCGCGCACCTCGTGTGGCCGGCCGAGCACAATGCTTTCGACGTGTTTCGCAACTTCGTGAAGAGCCGCTTCGACCTCGAACGG
>SXJQ01000223.1 GCA_005779345.1 Actinomycetota bacterium | reverse complement strand
GGCGTACCCTCGGCTCCGGTGGACTCGTCCGGACGCGTCGACGATCACGAAGAACTCGTCGGCATCCGGCCGCGCTACCTGCGCGATCACCGCGAGACGTGCTGGTTCCGGCGCTGGTGCGAGGTGCGCGGGCGCCGCGGCGAGTGGATCCCGAACGGCCGCTACGACGTCGCGAACCGCATACGCGAAGACGTCACGCTCGCGCACACCGAGCAGCGCTGCGCGACCACGGACGACTTCCCCGTCCCCGACGATCTCGAGCCCGAATCTCGACAGGTGTACGCGGCGGCGGCACGCGGCTACGTCGGCCTGTTCGGTGACCGTTCTGCGCGCGTCGACGACGTCGATCGCTCGGTGCTCGGTGACTTCGCCGAGCTCGGCGTGCGCCTGGTCGACCCGGTCGGGATCGCGCTGCGCACCCCCGAGGGCGGCCACGAACTCCTGCGCCTCCAGGTACGCGGGGAGCGCCCGTCGCTCCCCGACGACCTGTCGGTGTTCGCGGCCCGCGCCGCCCGCTGGGCCGGCGCGGCGCCGGTGCGGGCGATCACCGCCGATCTGCTCGCGTTCGACCTCGTCGAGATCGTGCTCGACGATCCGGGTCTGGTCGCCGCGGGCGAAGCGAGGATCGCCCAGCTCGCGCGCGACGCGATCGACCTCGCCGAGCGCGACGCACCGACTCCCACGCCCGGCTCGGACTGTCGCGACTGCAAGTACCTGCCCGCCTGCGCGACGCGCCCAGGCGGGGTGACCGGCCGATGAGTGAGTCCACACGCCATCCCCTCGCCAAGATCGTGTCGATCACCCCCTCGTCGATCGACGCCTTCTCGACCTGCCCGCGTCGTTACGCCAACCAGCAACTGTTCGGCACGCCGTCGAGCGACGGCGGGCCGGCCAACGCACACGGTCTGGTGGTGCACGATCTGCTGCACCGCATCCACACCGCGGGGAGCTGCCACGACGCGGCCATCGTCGACGCCGCGCTCGCCGCCGCCGACCAGGACACCGACGTGAACCGCACCCTCATCGCGCGCCACGCGCGCCGCTGCCCCGTCGACCACGACCGCGCGTTCCACGAGAAGACCTACGTGCGCTTCCACCGCGGCCAGCCGATGTTCCTCGCGAGCGCGCGTTACGACGCGATCTGGGTGCGAGGCGACATCGTCGACGTCCGCGAGTACAAGACTGGCGTGAAATGGTTCGAGGATCTCGCCGAGGACCGGCGCGCGGTGCTCCAGGCGTGGATCCTCGCCGAGCGGGTACATCGCTCCGGCAAACGCCTGCGGTTGCGTTACGAGTACCTCTCGCCCGAGGTCGACGAGGATCCCGATGTGTGGGAGCCCGGCGATGACGACCTCGAGGCGCTCACCGACCGGATCCATGCGATCGTGCGCGCGATGCACGCGTCGGATTGGCGGGGCGTGCACGAGCCGACCGTCTGCAAGTGGTGCCCGTATCGGTCGGTGTGCCCCGACTCCGCGCTGCCCGGCGCGCCGATTTGGCCGGTACTCGGCATCGATCCCTAGCCTGCGGCACGCGCTTCCCGGACGACCGGGGGCCTGAGGAGGTTCGCCGTGATCGATCCGCGCACACCGGTGGTCGTCGGCGTCGGACAACTGAACCAACGAACGGAGCCGGGCGACGCGCGCTCCCCCGTCGGGCTGTTCGTCGACGCCGCGCGCCTCGCCGACACCGACGCCGGGGGTGGAGTCCTGCGGCGGGTCGACACCGTCGCCGTCGTCCAGATCGGTTCGTGGGGATACCACGACCCCGGGGCGGTCGCAGCGCGCGAACTGGAGATCGAGCCGCGGTCGACGATCGTCTCGACCGTCGGCGGCAACTCACCGCAACTGCTCGTGAACGAAATGGCGGCCTCGATCCGACGCGGCGAGCGCGACTGCGTCCTCCTCGGCGGCGGCGAGGTGATGAACACCCGGCGCCGGGCCCGCAAAGCCGGCATCGATCTCTGCTGGGAGATGCCCGACGACCCGCCCTGTCCGATCGTGATCGGCGACGACGGTGCCGGCACCAACGAGACCGAGAACGCGCACGGAGCGACCGCGCCGGTCTTCGTCTACCCGCTGCTCGAGACCGCGCTGCGTGCGCGCGCCGCTCGGAGCGTCGCGGAACATCAGCGATTCGTCGGTGAGCTGTGGTCGACGTTCGCCGCCGTCGCCGCCGAGAACCCGTACGCATGGAGCCGCACGGCGTTCACTCCCGAGCAGATCGCAACCGCCGCGCCCGACAACCGCATGGTCACGTTCCCGTACACGAAGCGGATGATGGCCCACATCGACGTCGATCAGGCCGCCGCGGTGCTCCTCTGCGCGTACGAGACGGCGCGGGCGGCCGGTGTCGCCGACGACCGGATGGTGTTCCTCCATTCGGGTGCCGACGCCCACGACCATTGGTTCCTGACCGACCGACACTCGTTGTCGGAGTCGGTGGCCATCGGCGAGGTCACACGCGCTGCGCTCACCGCGGCCGGCCTCGGCGTCGACGATGTCGCACGGTTCGACTTCTATTCGTGTTTCCCCGCGGCCGTCGAGCTCGCGATGGGCAGCGTCGGGCTCGCCGGCCCTGGCGGCGGCGATCCGCGCCCACTCACGGTCACGGGTGGGCTGTGCTTCGCGGGCGGGCCGCTGAACAACTACCCGACGCACGCGATCGCGCGCATGGCCGAGTTGCTGCGCGCCGATCCAGGGTCGTACGGGCTGACCACGGCGCTCGGCTGGTACGCGACGAAACACTCGTGCGGTGTCTGGTCGACGACGCCTCCGCCCGCGGGTTTCGTCCGCGTCGATCCCGCGACGACCCAGGCGGCCGTCGACGCAACACCGCGCCGAACGGGGGCGGCCACCCATTCGGGACCGATCACCGTCGAGGCGACGTCGGTACCGTTCGATCGCGCCGGCGCGCCACTGCACGCGATCGTCGCGGGTCTGACCTCCGACGGCCGGCGGACGTTCGCGACCACGAGCGATCCCGATGCGATGCGGTCCATCACGACCGAGGGCTGGGAGGGGCGCACCGCGGAGGTCGTCACCGACGGAACCACCAACACGGTCACCAAGGTGCACTGATGGTCGCGTCGCGCGGCACGATCGTCGCTCGCGGGTTCACCCGGCGCTGCCCCCGCTGCGGATCCGGCAAGCTGTTCACCCGCTGGGTGAAGATGGTCGCCGACTGCCCGCGCTGCGGACTGCACTTCGAGCGCGAGTCGGGCTACTGGGCCGGGGCGATGGCGATCAACATCGCGTGCACGGGCGGACTCTGCGTCGTGTTGCTCGTCGGCATGCTGATCGCCACGATCCCCGACGTTCCGGTCGCGCCGATCCTCGGGCTGTTGTTGCCGGTCGCGATTCTCGGGCCGCTCGTCTGGTTCCCCTTCAGCAAGACCCTCTGGCTCGCGATCGACCTCGGCTTCTTGCAGCGCATGGACCCGCACGAACGCGAGACCTGACCGGGCGATCTCGCGATCTGCCGCTCAGACGCGGGCGCGGGCGACCAGCGCCCGGGGTCGGCCCGACAGGTCGGGCTCGGTGCGCACGTCGACGAGCCCGGCGTCGAACGCGAGAGCGCGGACGGCTGCGGCCTGTGTCGAGCCGTGTTCCACCACGAGCGCACCTCCGGGACGCAACCACGAGCGCGCGCCACCGACGATCTCGCGGATCGCATCGAGCCCGTCGGCGCCGGCGAACAGCGCCGACGCCGGCTCGTGCGCGACGACCTCCTCCGGGAGTTCGTCGCGTTCGGCCTCGGCGACGTAGGGCGGGTTGCTCACGATGAGGTCGAACCTGCCGCGGTGGTGCACGGGGAGCGCCGCGTACCAGTCGCCGTGCAGGTACTCCACCGATCCGATGCCGTTCCCCGCTCCGTTCGCGCGTGCGACCGCCAGCGCCTCGAGCGAGGCATCGACCGCCAGGACGATCACGTCGGAGAGTTCCGCGGCGAGCGAGAGAGCGATCGCTCCCGATCCCGTTCCCAGATCGACGACGACCGCGCTCGGCGGCGACGCCACCG